>JAAFHG010000080.1:0-4777 GCA_013297585.1 Chitinophagales bacterium | reverse complement strand
TAAACTAGCGGAAAAGTTTAATAATGATAAAGGTAAAGCTGTATTTGTGGTAGAAAGAATGGCATAATGTTCACCTTGAACATATGTTGACAAAGCAATTTCAAAGTATTTAGAAGTGCTACCATAATTTACAAGTGTATCAAACGCGTAATTATCTGTTGTACCTGAATTGTTATTTAGGGGATCTAAATCATCAACATCGACTCCATTTGAATTATAGTACCTAAGCAGTCTAATATTTTTCTCAGTAAAACTTGTTCCATACTTAACATTAAAGGCAGTTACAAATTTAGTGAGTTCTCTGTTTGTAAAATACATTCTAAGCTTTGTGCCAGCACCGTAAGTACCACCTACAAAATTCTTATTTAAAAACATAATATTGTGAATAATGGGCGTTCCACTACTAGAAATTACAGCATTTTTTTCTCTGTAAGGCAACAGCGTGTCTACACTTCTTGCACTAGTATAACCGCTACTTGAAATGTTGCCGCCTAATGCACCCATTATTATACCACCTAAAGAATCGTATACAGTATAGCTTTCATTAACCCTTAAATCCATTGGTGATGCTGCTATATCACCCACTTTGGTAGCTACATCTGCTTTAAAGCTGAATTTGTACCAGTCGTTATCTATTGCAAAACTTTCATGCGTTCTAGGTTTTGTGTACCCTAAACCAATATAAAAAGTAGAATCATTTGCAACAGCAACATTGTAAGCAATTCTTCTATTAATATTTAGGGATCTTCTTACATTACTCCAAGTATTGGTAGTAGGATTGTATTTTTTAAGGTCTGATAATTGTTGATTATACGTATCTGCCCCTAATATGTAGGCGTAGCCATTTACTACAAAAACATTTTCATGCCCATAATAACCTTCATCTGTATTGCCACCTGTGCTTGCTTTTTGGCTCCAAGTATTGGCTACCCTATTATAGGCATGTAATTCGCCATTCTCAAACAGAATATAAGCAGTATCACCAATTACAAAAGTGCCATTTGTACTAGAGCTACCAGCTTTGGGAAAGCTAGCCATTGCTTGCCAATCATTGGTTGTAAAGTTGTATTTATACAATCCTTTATAGCTTTGCCCACCACTACTTGTGCCAGCCCAGCCCAAACCTGCATACAACTCATTGCCAATACTAAAAGCAGACATTTTGCGTAACTTTTGTTCAGGAAAAGGAGTTAAAGTGGCCCAAGTATTGGTAGCAATATCATATTCTAACAACTCATTAGAATAGCCTGAAATTGTAATTGAAGTATACGGATCATAACCCCCTACTACATACAATTTATTACCAATTTTAGCCTTTGCCCGGTATGCAAAACTTTTTGGCATATCAGCTTTTCTTGTCCAATTATCGGTGATTATATCATATTCCCACATATCCCTGTAAGTATTGCCATCTGCCCCACCTACTGCATATATTTTATTGTTGTGGTAAAAAGTATTGCTATAAGCCCTATTACCACCTGTAGCTGTAGTATCAAAACTCCAAATATCACTTAAGGTATTATATTTCAAAATTGCATTATCAATAAAACCTAGTCCTTTTTCCTCCTTTAGTTCGCCACTAAAAAGGAATACATTATTACCTACAACTGCCGAGACTGCTCCTTTATAGTTTACCACGTTGGCTTTATCTACCCAAGTATCTGTAGTAGGGTTGTACTCTTTCCAAATTTTAGTTGAATACCCATTAAGAAATTGGTCGTAAACCTCGCCAGTACCAACATATGCTTTACCATTAACAACTGCACTAACACCGTATCTAGTAATAAAAGGAAGAGCTTTTTTTTGAGCCCATGCATTTGTAGTAGGATTGTATTCGTAAAAATCACTTATTCCACAAATTCCTATAGTACCACAAGAAGGGCTTGCTACAAAACCACCACCAATATACCCCTTACCATTAATACTAAAATTAGTACAGCTACCACGTGGCGTTCCAGGAAAATTTGCTCGTTTGGTCCAAGTATTTGAAACGACATTATATGAATAAAATGAGTTATTATTTGCGGCATTACAAACAAAAATAGTATCATCAATTACAAAACTGGCACTTGTACCACTATTATTCGTACCCACAGATTGAGAAAAGCCTGGGTAATTTGCTTTAGTAGCCCAAACACCCGTAATAAAATCATATTCTACCCAATTGCCAGATATACCTAAATTCAATGTACCAAGGCCTACATACATTTTATTGCCTATAACATGACAAACGTTATTGATATTGGGTTTAGAAACATTTGGGAAAGGCAATTTTCTAAATACCTTGTTAGCAGGATTGTATTCCCAAAAATCATTTACTGGACTGCTTATTAACCCTCCGTCTTGCCCCCCAAAAAAATACAATTTGCCATTGTAGCTTACCATTTGACTGCTGTGGCGGGTGGCAATGCGGTCTTTTAATTGTTTTTTTTGGGCAAAGCTTTCAGTTTGTGCTTTGGATAAAAAGATGCAACAGATGAGGCTGCATAAGAGTAGTGTTTGTTTCATAAGCTTTGTTTTAAGTGGTCTATATTCTTATCTATTTTTCATACTATGTGTTACAAAAATTTCTATTTATTAATTAAAGATTATTTTCGAATTAATAAATAAATTAGCAACTTGGGTTTAACCCCAAAAAATACAGGGAATAAAAATTCCCCGTCCAGTAATGATTGTTACCCCCTAAGTGAAATGAGTTTACTAATGTTGATATAATCTACCCATACTACTTTGTAAACAACCCAGTAATTATTTTACCATTTTTTGATTTTGTTTAAAACAAAGTGCTCTCGTTTTAAAATAAGTTAAAAATTAACCTACACTATTTGTACATATACTTAAAAAAAGACCACTACAGTTGTAATGATTTTTTCTAATGCAATGATATAGTTGAGTTTTAAAGTGTACAATACCTATTTTAGGTATTTTTATAGGAGCTTAGGAGATATAGCTATATATCAAGAGGTAGAAAATTGGCAATTTGAAATAGGTTTACCTAATTCACTTATTAGGTAATTATAGCAAAAAATACGAGATGGAATTATAGTTTTTCATTAAACTCGAGCTTTAAATAAAAGCAGAGAATATTCACATCTTTTTTCGTTCAATTCTCTTATCCTTTTTTTGAAATCACCGCACCGTTTAGGCTTACAATTATTAATATATTTCAACAAATAAAAAATCTATAAGAAAATTACAGGTGAGAGTTGCTATAATAAGCCAACCAATTTACAGTATGTAATTGCAGCAGTAGTATTTACACAGTTAGTTTTTTCTAGAATGTTTTTACGGTGGGTATTTATAGTATGTGTACTTGAATTACATAAATTGGCAACATCTTTTGTGTCCAAACCTGTTTGTAGTAAATTTAATATCTTTTTTTCTTGTTTAGTTAGCGTACTTACTTCTTCCATTATATTAAGATTGGAATTATATGACCACCGCTTTTGATTATTTGGAGACGCAATAATCAAATCCATAGAAACAGACTTTTTTAGGTGTGTAATATCCCTTGCAATTGACAAAGACAATAAAGGCATTCCTGCTTCATCAACTATAACTGAATTATTAGTTTGCAAAAACTGAATATAGTTTCCATCCAACCCTTTATACAACATATTATAACTTGATAAATAATCAGCATCAGCGCTTATCTCATTTTTTATAAAGAATTCTTGCATTGTTTTGTATAAAGATAAATACCCTTTGGCATGGTCTTCATGCATATTTGAGAGTGTAAATGACATACCATTTTCATTCACATAATCTGAGGGGCTATACCCTAACATACTTGTAACACCTTCACCAACATAAACAAACTCTTCCTTCAACATACTCCACACAAAAATAAATGAGCCATCTGCACTTAAATACTTATCTACTGTTTTAGCTTTTTCTATCAGTTCATGCTCTTGTGATTCTACTAAAGTTGAATTTTGGGGCTTAAACTTTTTAAAAATATCGAAGATATTATACGCAGCATTCATATATACATCTAATGGGTTGAGAGCCTAAATATAATGTATATGCGCATAGTTAGCTACATGAGGAATAAATAAATAGTTTACTAATGAGGCTTTATTATTATTATTTCTAGCGTTTATCCTAACTTCTCTAAAAAAAGTGCTAATCCTTTTCTTTTTTCATCTGTAAGTTGATAACTAATGTTTTCTGTATAGTATTTTTTTAAATCGTATTTACCATAGGTATTTTCTGCAATTACTTCGTCAATATGCTTAATACCATAACCATTTGCACGGCTGAATGCATCTATAAAATCCTCGTCAAGTTGCTTATTAGCTACCCAAGCTGCAAACACAAAAGGTAAGCCTGTAAAAGCTTTCCAGGCCGCTGCAAGATCATAGCTGTATGTAGAAATTAAACGTTGTTCAAATGCTCTATCGCCTATTACAACGGCCGCTGTAGTACCTTTTATCTCTTCTCTAAAATTGGCTGTGGCTTCTTTAAATACGACTTCTTTCTGCCAATATTCTTTCAATAAAACTTTAGCCAGATTGACTGATGTACGGCTTTGATAATCCAATATTACTGTTTCAATTTCTTCTATTGGCACTTCACTAAATAAACAAACTGATGCGACTTCACCTTCTGCACCTATGCAAAAATCGGTTACTATATATGCTTCTTTTAGCTTAGGAATAATGGCAACTGGTACTAAACCCACGTCGATATCATCATCTAATAACATTTGGGCAATTTTTGCAGGATATTCCTCAATCAGCTCTATTTTATCCATCAAGCCGCTGCGTTTTACACC
>JAAFHG010000411.1 GCA_013297585.1 Chitinophagales bacterium | reverse complement strand
TACAGAAGCCATACAATAACACTCACAATTATTAAAGGCCAAATGGAAGTAAAGAAAAACAATAGATTACTGACAATAGTTACACCTTGATCAAATGCTACTTTAAATTGTGTGAAAAAGCTCGGCTTATTACCAATTGTATTTGAACCAGAATTGTATTGAAAATAGCGCAAATTGATGGTACTATATGCAGCATTATGTGTTAAATAAGTTACCCTACCAGTACCACTTTCTATAGCTTCTTGAACACCATTTATCTCTTGCTGCACCTCTAATATTTCCTTCATGGTTTTGGCTTGTTTGAGTAAATCCATATATCTATTTCTCACTTGCTTTTTTGCTTCAATTCTAGCTTTTGTATCAACTACTTCTCCTGTTACATCTTGTGTGCTAATCTTCTTTTCGGCTATTGTCACAGCTTCATGACTAAAGCTATTTAGCAGATTTTCAAATTACTCAACGGGTACCTATTACCTCCATTAGTTGTACATATCCGAGCAGCTTTTAGCAACAAAGTATTAATCTATTTAATATATTTATATGTTTTCAGCGTATTCTGCGAGCGAATCTAAGTAAACACCGTTGTGACAGTATGCATACTACTGGTAATTTATATAAAAAATTAATATATTAATGATATAAATCTAAAATGAGTTTCAAATTAATTAACATGAAATGATAGCTAAAACAGCTAGACTATTTTAAAATACTAGCCAGCATAAAATCTGCGTTCAGACAATCTTAAATGTGGAAAATTGCCTCCCATTGCTTCCATATTTATGAACGATATTTGTTTGTTCCGAATGTCAATTCGCGAATCCCGGTAGCTATCGGGACGTGTAATTGGTTTTCATTTGTGTATCCCGATAGCTATCGGGACGTGTAATAAGCTCTAAATTCGTGTAATAAAAATGCAGTTTTCTCATCTACATGTTCATACCCAATATTCG
Organism: Chitinophagales bacterium; assembly: GCA_013297585.1. Taxonomy (GTDB): domain Bacteria; phylum Bacteroidota; class Bacteroidia; order Chitinophagales; family Chitinophagaceae; genus Parasediminibacterium. The sequence continues at coordinate 2,522 of JAAFHG010000411.1, read as the reverse complement.
CTGCTTGATGGTGCGGCTAATATTGGTGATTTGTTTAAAAAAGCAGGTAAGTTTAATATGCCTGCGTTGGCTATTACCGACCACGGTAATATGTTTGGTGCGTTTGAATTTGTGGCTAGCGCTTGGAAAAATACGAAAGTGGTAGGTAAAGATGCGAATGGTAAAGATATTCTTGAACCGACCATTAAGCCCATTGTAGGCTGCGAGTTTTATGTGGTGGCAGATAGGCACGCAAAGGCATTTACAAAAGGCGAGAAAGACCATCGTTACCACCAAGTGTTATTGGCAAAAAATAAAGTGGGCTATCAGAATTTGGTAAAACTCACATCGCTTGGGTTTATAGAAGGGATGTACAGCAAATACCCTCGTATTGATAAAGAACTGATTTTAAAGTATCATGAAGGGCTAATTGCGACTACTTGTTGCATAGGTGCGTACGTACCGCAAACCATTTTGCATAAAGATGAGGAAGCCGCTGAAAAAGAATTTAAATGGTGGTTAGATTTGTTTGGTGAGGATTATTACATTGAGATTCAGCGCCATAATATTAAGGAGCAAGAAATTATCAATCAAACGCTATTAAAGTTTGCCAAGAAGCATAATGTGCCAGTCATTGCTACGAATGATAGCCATTATACCGACCAAGATGATTACAATGCACATGATATTTTGCTATGCATTAATACGGGTGAAAAGCAAGCTACACCAGGTTTTGATGATATTGTAAACGATGATGCGCAGATAAAAAACAAGCGTTTTAAATTTCCTAACGATCAGTTTTATTTCAAGTCGCCCGATGAAATGATACAATTGTTTGCCGATATTCCTGAGAGTATTGACAATACCAACATGATTGTAGATAAGGTAGAAGTGCTGAATTTAAGGCGTGATATTGCCCTGCCAAATTTCCCCATACCAAAGGAGTTTAAAGTACATGCAGATGATACGCTAAACCAATGGGAATACTTGCGCCACATTACGTACGAAGGTGCTAGAGAGCGTTATGTAGATATTGAGCCAACCACGCAAGAACGCATTGATTTTGAGCTGAACACCATTAAAATAATGGGTTTTGCGGGTTACTTTTTAATTGTGGGCGACTTTATTAAGGCTGGTAGAGATATGGGCGTTTTTGTAGGGCCAGGTCGTGGTTCGGCGGCAGGTTCGGTGGTAGCATATTGCATTGGCATTACCAATATTGATCCCATAAAGTACAACTTACTATTTGAGCGTTTCTTAAATCCAGATCGTAAATCAATGCCCGATATTGATACGGATTTTGATGATGATGGCAGGCAACGTGTGATAGATTATGTGGTGCAGAAATATGGTAAATCGCAAGTGGCGCAAATTATTACGTATGGTACCATGGCAGCTAAAAGTAGTATTGCCGATGTGGCACGTGTAATGGATTTGCCATTGCCAGAAAGTAGAATGCTTACCAAGCTAGTGCCAGATAAACCGGGTACAGATTTAGGCCGTGTATTAAAAGCGCCTATCACCAAAAAAGATGGTGAAAAAAGCTTAGAAGAAAAAGAAGGTTTGCAAGCCGAAGACTTAGAAAATGTAAGACAGCTAAGAGAAATTTATAATGGTACAGATATACGTGCTAGGGTATTAAAAGAGGCAGAAAGGCTAGAGGGTAGTGTAAGAAATACGGGTATTCACGCAGCAGGTATCATTATTGCGCCAAAGGATTTAACAGACTTAATTCCTGTTGGTACATCAAAAGAATCTGACTTGTGGTTAACGCAGTTTCAAGGCAATATTATTGAAGAAGCTGGTGTTATTAAGATGGACTTTTTGGGGTTAAAAACCTTGTCTATTTTAAAAACAGCCTTAGAATTAATTAAGCAAAATCATGGTGATGATATAGCGATTGATGAGATTCCTCTAGATGATGAATTGACGTATCAGTTGTATCAAAAAGGTGAAACGAATGCAACGTTTCAGTTTGAAAGTGTGGGTATGCAAAAATACCTACGAGAATTAAAACCCGATCAGTTTGGTGACTTGATTGCCATGAATGCCTTGTATAGACCGGGGCCAATTGCCTACATACCAGACTTTATTGAGCGTAAACATGGCAGGCAAGAAATTACCTACGATGTGCCCGATATGGAGGAATATCTTAAGGAAACTTATGGTATTACGGTGTATCAAGAACAGGTGATGTTGCTATCGCAAAAGCTAGCTGGCTTCTCTAAAGGTGATGCCGATGTATTGCGTAAAGCGATGGGTAAAAAGCAAATTGCGGTATTGAATAAAATGAAGGCGCAGTTTGTAGAAGGTGCAATGGCAAAAGGGCATCCTGAAGAAAAACTCAATAAAATATGGACAGACTGGGAAGCATTTGCACAATATGCCTTCAATAAATCGCACTCTACTTGCTATGCTTTTGTAGCTTATCAAACAGCCTATTTAAAAGCACATTACCCAAGCGAGTACATGGCTGCGGTACTAAACCATGCTGGTAGTATAGATAAGATTACCTTTTTTATGGAAGAATGTAGATCGGAAGA
>JAAFHG010000523.1 GCA_013297585.1 Chitinophagales bacterium | reverse complement strand
ATTTTTCCATTAGTTGCTTTTACATGAATAACATTGGAAGAAACGCCAAAACAGGTGGAATCAGCTATATATGTGGCAGTATTGATCGCATTATTAATACTATACGTATTTCCTTCTTTTAGTCCAGATTTGATTTCTATTGCTAAATCTGCAAAATAAGTTTCAAATTTGGGTGAACCACTCATACTTAAGGTATCATTTATAATATCTGCACCCATATAAAAAATCCCAGTTCTAGAAATCCACGTTTTACCGTTCATTAGACAAGCGAATACATTCGCCCCAGTTTGTGTAGCATTTGGTAAGCCATAAGGGTTATCGGCTTCAATGGTGGTAGGGGCTTTGGTGCATTGGCTATTTGTAAATAGCATAATAATTAAAATAGTGTAGAGAAGTTGTTTCATAGTGGTGTTATTTAAAATGTAAAATACAAAAAAGCAATTGAAATACGTATGGGAAGTCTTAAATAATTATTAATGTATCGTAAAACTGGTTATTGGCTTGTGCATTAGGGTCTATACTTTGGTAATTATAGTACAGCGTTACAAAACTTATGGGCTGCCCTACTATGCCATATTGGTTAAATAGTTTGTTTAGCGTATCTAAATACAATAAACCTGCGGTACTATTAATTTGCTGGCTGTAAATGCTACGATACAGCATACGCCAATCTGTTAGCGATGTAAAATTACTATCGTGCAAAGCAGTACCAGTATAATTGTCTAATTCTTGAAAGTCGATACCATAGTCTCTCAGCAGCCCCGTAGTAATAGGTGATTTATCAATGTGCTGAAATAGAAAATTGTTCTTGCCGTAAAACTGGGTGGTGTCATATGACTGAGCATAAGACATTATACTGCAAAGCAATAGACTTATACAAAATGTGAATAAATGTTTCATAGTTTTAATTTTATTGGTTAATATTTAATATCAAAACGACCATCGGTTATTTTTAAAGTATCGCATCCAGTAATTGGAATTCTACAATTAAAGGTTCCTGATATAACTCTGTTGGATTTATCTGCTCTACTTATTTGAACATTACCTTCTGTTGCAAATGCTTTTATTACTGTACCACCTAAAAATCCATTGCAACTCTTATTTGTTGCTATTAGAATAAATATTTTTGAATTATCAATTGGCTTAACAAATCCGATGTTAAAATTCCCAACTACAACTATCCCTATATTTTCAAAATAATTATTGTCACCAGCTTCACCAAAAACAGATAGGGTGTCATTTGATATAGATCCGCCTAAGGTATAAATGCCACCTCTAACTATTTGTGGTTTACCATCAATCAAGTAAGCAAATATATCAGCCCCTTTTTGTGTAGCATTTGGTAAGCCATAAGGGTTATCGGCTTCTGGGGCGGTATTGGCTTTTGTACATTGGCTATTGGTAAATAGCATAACAATTAAAATAGTGTAGAGCAGTTGTTTCATAGCATGAAAGTTTGGTGTTAATAAAAAATTGTTGTTTAAGGGAGAGAGGGTTTTGTATTTGCTATTGCGTTTAATAGCTAGGGTGGTATATCAATATTACAAACTTTGTTTTATATGGCAATGTTATTTTTTTTAGAAAATATTTTGCCAATTAGATTTAGTTGGCATCAAATAAAAATACCTTCAAAAGCACTACCACAAAATTCTTCGCAATCATTGCCAAACATTCGTGTAATTCGTGTAATCATTTCATCCCGATAGCTATCGGCACGTGTAATAAAAATTAAATATGGCTTTAGGAACTGTTTATTTAATACCTACTTTTTTGCACGAAGATGCTTTAGAAGTGCTGCCTGCTTATTTTGTTAGCCATTGCTTGTTTAATGGTTAAATGCTTACCTGATATGTTTGTTGGAGATTTGGGTGAATGGATTTGGTACAAAACTATCGAGCTAAGCACTTATAATACTATTTATATTAATATATAAAACTATTTGTTCGGGCAAGGATTGAGGTAAAACACATGACTTACCTACTTTTCTTGCAGCGTCGTATGCTTTAATGATTTCAAATAGTTCCTTCATTAAACGCAATTACTATCATGGTTATGGTGTGCAACTACTAATAAGCTTGATAGCCTTTTACTACAGCTTTTTTAGCCAAACTAATATCGCCAATTTTTATTAGCGGTGCTTTATTACCCCAACTATTGCGTATATAATTGATTACATCTGCTGTTTCTTGATCATTTACACTAATGCTAGCCATTTCGGCATTATATTTTACACCTTTAACTACAATAGGCCCTCGCATACCTTGTAACACAATTTTCACCAACCTATTCTTATCGGCCAGGTTGCCTGTTTTTACCAAAGATGGAAATGCGCCCTCAACACCATTACCGTCTTCCATATGACATGACTGACAATAGGTTTCATATATTTTTTTACCATTAGCAATGCTATTAGTTTGTGTTTTGGTGTTATAAAACGACTGAGCTGTAATAGCTAACACAATAACAGCAACAGAACCGATTATTTTTTTCATATTAATAGATTTATACTATCAAAAAGACTGCCCTGAAGCAATCTTTTATGTATTGAATGGATTACTAAAATTATACTTTGGCTAAGTCGTTAATAAATGGTTGATTGTAAAAGCGCTTACCTGTTGCTTTGTATAAAGCATTGGCCAATGCAGCAAATACAGGTGGAAAAGGCGGCTCGCCCAAACCTGTAGGGTCCAAAGTATTTTTTACAAAATGTACATCTATTTTTTTAGGTGCTTCTCTGTGGCGGATAATGCGGTACTGGTTTAAATTCTTTTGAACGGCAGCACCTTTTTCAAAACGCATACC
>JAAFHG010000277.1 GCA_013297585.1 Chitinophagales bacterium | reverse complement strand
AACTGATAATAATAACCTGTACTAGCAAATAAGTTAGTAGCAGAATTGGTACCAGTAGCAGCAGTAAAATCTGCAAATTCCCAAGAATTAAATGGTACATCTTGCTTACTTGCACCTGCAACATTACCACTATTTTTGGCAACCATCATACCAAGTACTGTTTCAAAATTATGACCACCCTTTACTTTGAAGTTGTAGTTACCAAATAGCTCGTAGTTGAATGAATTGTAGTTGGCTTTATCGTGTGCCACACTATTATGCCTACCTGCAACTGTAGAACCATCAGCATTCATAGAATTATCTACATTGTTAATGCCCCAGAATACCAATGGATTGAATGTTTTAGCATTACCATCGTATTTAGAGTAAGCAAAACGCGTAGTTAACTTTAAGTTTTTAACAACTTGGTATTGAAACTCGAACTTACCATAGAACTTATTGCCAATATTTTGGTTGTATGTATTTTCCAGTTTGGTAAGCGGATTAAAAATCTCTGTAAAAATTAGATTGCTAAACCCATATTTACCAACCGTATTTGGCACGTTATTATAAACTGGCACAGTAGGATCGTAATTAATAGCACTACCAATAACACTATTAAAAGAATTCTCTTGAATACCAATGGAACTTTGGTTAACATACGTGGTGTTAACAATAAATTTCAATTTTGGCGTCAAATCAAACGATAAGTTGGCTGTAACATTGGCACGGCTAAACTTAGATTTGTCAATACCACCAACAATACCACCTTGGCTTAAATAACTGCCAGATAAAAAGTACGACATCTTTTCGCTGCCACCTTTTGCAGAAATATTATGGGTTTGTATAGAGGCATCTTTAAATATTTCATTTTGCCAGTTGGTACCTACACCCAATTTAGATAAATCGTTGAATATAATATTACCGCCCGATGCAACGCTACCTTCATTAATTATAGCACCATATTCAGATGCATTTAATACAGGTATCGTGTTCATTACACGTTGAACACCGTAAGTGCTGTTTACATTAATTTCTGTTTTTTGATTTTTTCTACCAGATTTTGTAGTAATTACCAATACACCATTACCACCACTTACCCCGTAAATAGCCGCAGAAGCCGCATCTTTTAGTATGCTCATACTTTCAATATCGTTGGGGCTAATTGCGTTTAAGTCAGATTGTGTTTGTTGCAAACCATCCACAACAATTAATGGACCATTACCACTAAACGATGGAATACCCCTGATTAAAATATTTGGTGAAGCGCCAGGCGAACCACTTAAAATAACATTTACACCAGATGAACCTTGCAAAGCTTCTTCAAGGCGAACAGCTTTTAATTTTTCAATATCAGCAGCCTTTACTGTAGCAATAGCGCCAGATACCTTAGTTACTTTTTGCGTGCCATAACCAACAACTACTACATCATTTAGATTATTAGCAGCACTTTCTACTAGCGAAAATGTTAATTGTTTAGCATCTGTAACAATTTGCTTAGTGGTTGTTAGCCCCACATAACTTACTACTAATATAGCGCCTTTGTTGGCTGTAATTTTAAAAATACCGTTAGCATCGGTTAAAACAGATTTTGTAGTACCTTCTACACTTACCGAAGCACCTACTAACAATTCACCAGTAGTTTTATTAAGTACTTTACCAGTAATTGGTAATGATTGTGCTATTACTTGGTGGACAAATCCAGCCAAAATAATGGCAACGCATAGCAATGCAAATTTCATTTTCATAATGCAACCGTTTTAAATGAGGAAAAATTTATTAGCGCAAAGCTAGTGCGTGCTACTACAACAAAGCAATACAAGCATCCTTCATTACTACATCAAGTGACGAAAAAGCACTTATTTGTAGCCTTTTTTACTACATCAATAGTACATCAAACTGCGTTTCGTATACGATTGCGTAATGTTTTTTATATTGTCTGATATACAAGCACCTGTTGTATAGGCTAAAAACAAGCAACCATAAAAAACGATACTAAAAATTAATTTACTAGTGTTTTTAAATCAATAATTCCAACTTCAGCCTACAACAAATAATTATTTTATGGTAGTGGTATAAAATGTATGCTGTTGCCTTTTTATAAAATTACAGTGGTTTTTGATACGTTAAAGAGTAGTTATGTGCGAAATAACTATTAAGGTAAAATGCCCCCACCGTAACGGTGCAAAGGTTAAGAAAAATGGTATTAAGGGAACAGGGAAACATAATTTTCTTTATCATGGTAGCGGTTCAAATTGATGAATTCTGGACTTTTGTAATGCATTAGAAAACAAGGGAAACGCTGGGTTTGGTATGCTTATGATAAAGAAAGTAAGCAGATATTGGCTTTACAAATTGGTAAAAGAAATGACAGAAGTTGTAAAGCACTAATGAAAAAGCTTGGCTACCTGCAAATCCGATAGCTATCGGATGACACGTATTGCACGGATAGTTGGAAGTTGTACAAGAAGTATATACCTGAGGAAAAACATATCATATCAAAAAGGAAAACAACACACACGGAAAGAAGGAACAGAGATTTTAAGACACACTTGAAAAGATTGGCAAGAAAAACAGTTTGTTTTTCCAAAAAAATAATATGCATTATCGTATTATTAAAACTTACATGCAACACAGAAATGCTGCCTAAAACAACAGCATACATTTTGAATCACTACCAAAAACTTATTATTATTAATAATATTAATAATATTAAGGTCAGGCTATTACTGCATTTGCTGCGAATTTTTGGTCTCTTGAAATTAAAAAAACTACCCAAACAATTCAGGTTGTGCATTGTCTTCTTTGGGTAGTTCTTCCCAGGCCATTTCTGCCGTTTTTGAATAGCCCATTAGTTTGGCGCCTATGGTTTTCCAGCCTGTTACTTCCATCATACTGGCTATTTTAAACTTCACTTTATTTAGCGTTTGCCCCTTGCCTGTTTGCACTATCAATATCGGTTCTTGTATAGAGGTGGCTGCCATTAGCATATTGCCTTCGCCTTCTTTTATAAACAGGTATTTGTTTTTTAAAGTGGTGGCTTCTATTTTAAAGCGTTTTACGTTAAACTGTTCTTTCGCTTTGTCAAGGTATACCGCCGTAAAAATGCTTTCAGGTCTAAAGCGTTCTATCAGCAATATTTTCTCTGCATCAAAGCGCTGCGTTAGTTCTGTATCAGTAATTTCATAATGCCCATCATGGTACATCACTACCACTTTATCATCACCTTCAAATGTGCCAAGGTAAGTGCCTTTTTCATCAATATTTAAGCGGCCAAACTGTGCATCAAACCAAAGTTTTCTTCCAGCCAATGTACTTCTACCGGCTTCTTTAAACTTAATGGTTTTTACAGGGTATTTAGTTACGGTATTACCTTGGCTGCTGCGGCCTTTAATCTCTAATTCTTCAAAATAAAAGTCCAATTCCTTAATTCTAGCCGTACAGTTAGGGCTTAGTACCACTTTTACTATTTCGGCTTCGCCATTAGGGTTTGCGGTAAAATAATGCACTTTGCTTTTATCGCTGCCCTTGGTAAGGTCGTACTCTTTATCACGAGTAATACCAGTTACATTAAAGCGTTTAGCATAGCTTACACCACTTGCTGCATCCAGATAAATCATGTTGTACGTGGTACGTTCATCGTTCTTTTTAAAGATGGCAATGTAAATGATATCCTTACCTACAAACACTTTATCGCCCACTTTTACCACCTTCATCATACCACGTTTGGTAAAGATGATAATGTCGTCTATATCGCTACAGTCAAACAAAAACTCCTCTTTCTTTAAGCTTGTACCTATAAAGCCGTCTTCTCTATTTACATATAACTTAGTGTTGGCAATAGCTACTTGCTGCACACTTATGGTATCAAACAACTTAATCTCAGTTTTGCGTTCTCTACCTTTACCATATTTCTTCAGCAAGTTTTCAAAGTAAGCAATGGCAAATTCTGTGAGATGCGCTAAATCGTACTCAACTTGTGCAATATCAGCTTCAATACCTTTAATTTGATTAATTAAATCATCAATATCTAAACGGTAAATACGACGCACCGGTTTTTCAGTCAGCTTTAATACATCTTCTCTTGTAACCTGTCTTTTTAAAATAGATTGAAAAGGCACAAAAGCTGCTTCAATTGCTTGAATCACTTTCTCCCAGCTCTCGTGACGCTGCTCTAATTCTTTGTAAATTTTTTGCTCAAAGAATATTTTTTCAAGCGATGTCGTGTGCCACTTGTCATTTAACTCACCAAGCTTTATTTCAAGCTCACGGTTTAGTAAGTATTTGGTTTTATCTACCGATACAGACAACAATTCTTGCACACCTACAAAGCGAGGTTTGTGCGAATCGATAATACACGCATTTGGCGAAATGCTTACCTCACAATCAGTAAACGCATACAAAGCATCTATCGTAATATCTGATGAAATACCAGGTGCTAAATCTACCTGAACCTCTACGTTTTTACCTGTAAACTCAGTCAGCTTTTTAATTTTTATTTTACCGGCATCGTTGGCTTTGGTAATACTATCGCACAATTGCGAAACGGTAACACCATAAGGCACATCACGAATAATGAGGCTCTTTTTATCTAGCTCCTCAATAATACAACGCACTTTCACCTTGCCGCCACGTTTGCCTTCGTTGTAGTTACTTACATCTACCATACCACCAGTTTGAAAATCTGGGTAAAGTTCAAACTTGCGGCCTTTTAGATATTTGATAGCAGCATCAATTACTTCGCAAAAATTATGTGGTAAAATCTTAGTGCTTAAACCCACCGCAATACCATCAGCACCTTGTGCCAGTAGCATTGGAAACTTCATTGGTAAGGTTACAGGCTCTTGCTTTCTACCATCATAAGTTAATAACCATTCGGTGGTTTTGGCGTTAAATGCAACATCTAGTGCAAATTTGCTCAGTCTAGCTTCAATATACCTAGGTGCAGCAGCAACATCACCTGTTCTTACATCGCCCCAGTTACCTTGTGTATCTACCAACAAATCTTTCTGACCCATGTTTACCAACGCATCACCAATACTCGCATCACCATGAGGGTGATACTGCATCGCCTGACCAATAATATTGGCAACTTTGTTAAATCTACCGTCATCCATTTCCTTCATTGCATGAAGAATACGACGTTGTACAGGTTTTAAACCATCCTCAATTGCAGGCACTGCACGTTCTAGAATTACGTAAGATGCGTAATCTAAAAACCAGTTTTTATACTGCCCCTGCACACCACTTTCGTTCTCGTAAACCCTGTTATCAATTTTTTCTTTTGCCATGCCCCTAACCCCTAAAGGGGAATTATTGTGTTATGTTATTAATACTTTTTGTAACCAGCTTTTGTCTTCCAATTAAGCATCGTTGCGTCGCACACTTGTACGTTTAGATACTTTATTGAACTTTTGACTGAACTAGGATTTAGAAGGATTTAATTGATTTGTAGGATAATCCTTTTCAATCCACAGAATCCTATTAAATCTAGGTTCAGACATTTATTCCAACGGCTCGATCTTATCTAATGACTCATTTTCTATAGCCTTTTTCCAATTGGCCATCAATTCATCTTGGTGTAAAGCTGCCCATTCAACCACCAT
>JAAFHG010000048.1 GCA_013297585.1 Chitinophagales bacterium | reverse complement strand
AGGTTTATATGATGCAATTAGAGTTGACGATATTAGAAAAGGTCAATTTGCTGCACCTACCGCTACTTACAGATTGCAACCTATTAATAAGTTCTTCGATCCCGCTAGAGTTTCTGGTGGTCAACGTCAGGTAGTAACAGATAATGTGTATATGCGTGCGGATGAATTTTATCTATTAAATGCAGAAGCAAAAGCTAGATTAAGTCAAACAGCTGCGGCTATTACTGCGTTAACTAGTTATTTAGGTGATAGAATTACCGTTGGTAGCACTTATTATACTGGTTTAGCTACATTATCTGGTCAAGCTTTAATTGATGAAATTTACTTACAAACTCGTATTGAATTGTGGGGTGAAGGTAAATCTTACTTAGCTATGAAAAGATTACAAAAGTCTGTTGTAAGGGGGGGGAACCATTTATTTAATGCTGGTGAAACTATTGCTGTTACTGATGACAGATTAACTTTTGTTATTCCTCAAGCTGAAGTTTTAAATAATCCTAATTTAAATAAATAAATTGAGGTTCACATAATTAGAACGGCGTCGCAATATTGTGACGCCGTTTTTGTTTGGCTTGATGTTATACAAAACGATTTCTTCAATGCATAATAATAGTTGCTGTTATTTATTTACCCCTTATTCGCCAACTGTCCACATGCTGCATCAATATCTTTACCGCGGCTGCGTCTAAGTCTTGCATTTACTCTGTTTTTTTCTAGAATGCTCATAAATGCGTCTACAGCGTCTTCATCTGGTTTGTGAAATTTGAAGGCATCAATAGGGTTGTATTCAATAATATTCACTAAGTCTGCTGGTACTTGTCGGTAGATTTTTATGAGTTCTTCTGCATCTTTCTGGCTATCATTGAAGTTTTGAAACAAGATGTATTCAAATGTAATCTCATTGCCAGTTTGCTTATAAAAATGATTTAAAGCTTCAATAAGTACACTGATATTGTTGCTTTCATTGATGGGCATAATCTCATTGCGCTTCTTATCGTTTGCTGCGTGTAATGAAAGTGCTAGTTTAAACTTTACTTTATCATCGCCAAGTTGCTTTATTTGCTTAGCTACACCGGCTGTAGATACGGTAATACGTTTAGGGCTCATGCCTAAACCATCTTCTGCACTGATGCGTTCTATAGCTTTTAATACATTTTTATAGTTAAGCAATGGCTCGCCCATGCCCATAAATACAATATTTGATAGCTTTTTTTGGTAAGACGCTTCACTTTGTTGGTTAATCATAACTACTTGATCGTAAATCTCATCGTAGTTAAGATTGCGCCTTCTTTCCATATAACCAGTTGCGCAAAACTTACAACTTAAACTACAACCTATTTGCGATGATACGCAGGCTGTTTTTCGAGCTTCTGTTGGTATTAGAACACCTTCTATCATGTGACCATCGCTAGTTTTAAAACGACTTTTAATGGTACCATCTTCACTGTTTTGAACGGTTTCTACTTGCAAGGCAGGTAAGGTAAATTCTGATGCCAATTTATTGCGCAAGTCTTTGCTTAAATTAGTCATATCATCAAAACTATGGGCATGTTTTTGCCAAAGCCATTCGTGTACTTGCTTTACGCGAAACTTGGGCTGGCCTATTGTTGTAAAATAATTTTCTAACTCTGTTAATGATAAATGACGAATATTTTGTTGTACTGACATTGAACAAAGATACACCGCTGATTAAATGATTGAGTTGATTGGCATGATTGATTTGCCAAATAGCTTTAATAATTGTAACAAACGCACTTTTACAATTGTATTGATAGTACAATTACTAAATTCGCTTCGGTAAAAGTTGCGCAAACTATCTGAAGGTACAAGTAGGTACTTCGTAAACTCAGTATAAACTTGTAACGAAGCTTCATTAATGTACACAAGCTAGTGACCAAATAAAAAAATATGACTAAAACAGCCTCATCGTTTATAGCAAAAAGCACTATTAAAGCTGCTGATATTGAGCATAGAAGAAAAATTAATTTTAATATAGGCAGATACAATGCGGTAGTGCCGCAAGGCAAGCAGCAATTTGCCAATGTGATGAGTGCACGTGAACACGCCAAAAACACCAAATGGCGGGCCATTGAAAACTTAGATGCTTACCTAGAACTATTTGAAAAACAGATTACTGCACGTGGTGCAAAAGTGTTGTGGGCAGAAACAGCAGAACAAGCTTTGGAACAAGTAGGGCAAATATGTGAAGAGAAAAATTGCAAAACTTTGGTGAAAAGTAAAAGCATGGTGACGGAAGAAATTCACCTGAATGCTTACCTAGAAAGCAAAGGTATTGATAGCGTAGAAACTGATTTAGGTGAGTACATACAGCAGCTTGATGGCGAAGCACCTTACCACATTGTAACACCTGCCATGCATAAAAGCAAAGAAGATGTAGCTAAATTATTTGCTGAGAAATTGGGTACACCAAGTCATTTATCGCCAACAGAACTAACGCTTGTTGCTAGGCAAAAACTGAGAGAAAAATACATACAAGCAGAAGTGGGTGTAACTGGTGCCAACTTTATTGTGGCAGATATTGGCGGTATTGCAATTACTGAAAATGAAGGTAATGCAAGGCTAAGTTGTAGCATGCCCCAAACGCATATTGTGATTGTGGGTATTGAAAAAGTGATTCCTTCAATGAACGACTTAGCAATGTTTTGGCCGTTGCTATCAACATTTGGTACGGGGCAAAAAGTAACCGTGTATAATACCATTGTTACTGGCCCCAAACAACCTAATGAAGTAGATGGCCCTGAAGAGATGTATGTGATATTGCTTGATAATGGTAGAACTAATTTGCTACAAAATACCAAAGCTCGTGAGGCTTTGTATTGCATACGTTGCGGTGCTTGCCTAAACGCTTGCCCTGTTTACAAAAATATTGGTGGTCATGCTTATGAAACTACCTACAGCGGCCCAATTGGTAGCGTAATTACACCGCATTTACGTGGCATGACAGACTACAAACACTTGAGTAATGCATCGTCGCTTTGTGGTAATTGTACAGAGGTTTGTCCAGTGAGAATCAATCTGCATGAGCTATTACTTGAAAATAGACATGAGGCAGTAGTTGAAGGTAATAGTGGTATTGCAGAACGCATAGCATGGAAAGTTTGGAAAACGGCAAGTCTTAACCGAAAAATGATGAACCAAGGTAGTGGTGTATTAAAGAATTGGGTGGTAAATAAAGTGTTTAAAGGCTGGACAACGCATAGAAGCGACCTTGACTTTAGCCCGAAAACATTTAACCAAATATGGCAGGAAAAAATGAACCCTAAAAATTGATAGGTATTTTGTACTTTTAGTCTACAAGTTTTTCATTATGAAACTAAATATCATTCAAAAAAGATTTACTAGCGAGGAAGAATATTTCTTGTTTGAAGAAAAATGTGAACTAAGAAATGAATTGATTAATGGAAATCTAATTGCTATGAGTGGTGTATCTATAGAACATAATGACATAACGTTTAACATCTGTCTGCTTTTTAAAATGCTTTTAAAAGGTCAAGACTACAGAGTTTTCATTGAAGCAGTAAAAGTTAAAAATCCATCAGGTAATTTCTTTTATCCCGACGTAATGGTTTGTCATACTAATCCTCATAAATATTATAGCGAAGCACCAATTTTATTGGTTGAAGTATTATCTGAAAGTACACGTACTTACGACCTTACAGATAAGTTTATTCAATATAAGCAAATATTAAGCCTACACTATTATTTGTGTGTAGAACCTGAACAGCAAGTAGTAATTTTTTACTTTAAAAATGCAGAAGGTGAATGGATGACAGAAACTTACAGCAAAGAAACTGATGTTGTAAATCTGCCGCAATTAAATACAAGTTTTACGCTAAAGGATATTTACAAACCAGAATAGTGCTGCTAATTTATACCGAACAAGCTTCGCCGCGCTTACAATACACCACCAATTTTATACAAAGTATTATTGGCGAATCTATTACTATAACTACTGATAAAGAATTATTTACACAAGCTGAGGGCATAAAAATTAGTTATAGTAAAGAGGCTGTTGGTAATAATGCCTATCATATACAGCCACAAGGTTTATTGTTTCAAAATAGCATAGAACCTATTGATATTGAAGTAACTACTTGTAGAGAACAAATTTGTTTTTTCGCTTTGCAAAATGATAGTCATGGCTTTGATATTTTATCAGCCGTGTTTTATTTAATTACTCGCTACGAAGAATATTTACCCAACGAAAAAGATAGTTATGGTAGATATCCGCACATTAATTCATTAGCCTATCAGCATCAATTTTTACACCTGCCTTTGGTAAATATTTGGTTAAATGATTTTGCTAAACAATTACAGTCGCAGTTTTCACCTTTCACCTCTCACTTTTCACCGTTCACCTTTACGCCAACTTATGATATTGATATTGCTTATGCCCACCAACATCAATCGATTCTAAAAAATATAAGTGGCTTTTTTAGAGATTTAATTCGAGGCGATTTTGAAAAAGTAATTGAGCGAGCAAATGTATATAGCGGCACAGCCAAAGATCCCTTTGATACATACCAATGGCTAGATGATTTGCATCATAAGCATAAACTACAACCGATTTACTTTTTTTTACTAGCTGCAAAGCGTGGTATTTACGATAAAAATGTATCGCCAAGAACTAAAGGCATGCAGCAGCTAATTAAGCAACATCATAGCAAGTACACGGTTGGTATTCATCCATCGTGGCAAAGTGGTGATGCTGAATATTTATTAAAAGATGAGAAGCATTTTTTAGAGCGCATTACACAAAATAAATGTAGAATTAGCAGGCAACATTATATTCGTTTATCACTACCTGAAACATATAGAAAACTAATTGCAGCAGGCATTACAGACGATTACTCAATGGGTTATGGAAGCATCAATGGCTTTAGGGCTTCGGTGGCTTCGCCTTTTTATTGGTTTGATTTAGAAAAAAATGAACCAACCAATTTGCTAATTCATCCTTTTTGTTGGATGGATGCAAATAGTTATTTCGAGCAACAATTATCAGCCGATGAAGCTTTAGTAGAATTGCAAGACTATTACAATATAGTGAAACAAGTAAGCGGAAATTGCAATATTATTTTGCACAATAGCTTTTTAACCGAGCAACCACAATGGCAGCCTTGGCGTAAGATGTATGAAACGTTTCTTGAAACCGCTGATTAAATTGATGACTATTGATTTACTATGATGTTCTGAAAAAGAAAATCGCCTACTCGAAAAGTGAGTAGGCGATTTTTATGTCAAATGTATCTATCTACATCAAAATTACAGTACATCATTCCTATCATAACCGTCAGCGGTTAACTTAGTGCTTAAAATGTCTCAAACCTGTAATTACCATTGCTAAATTATTAGTTACAGCATACTCAATACTGTCTTTATCTCTTATAGAACCGCCAGGCTGAATAAACGCTTCAATGCCTTCTGCGTGAGCCATTTGTACGCAATCGTTAAAAGGGAAAAACGCATCACTAGCTAGCACAGCGCCCTTCAACTCAAAATTAAATTGCTTCGCTTTGTCAATAGATTGACGCAAAGAATCGATGCGGCTTGTTTGGCCACAACCTTTACCTACCAACTGTTTGTTTTTAATTAACGCAATAGCGTTGCTTTTTAGGTGCTTGCAAACGACATTTGCAAATTCAAGGTTCGCTCTTTCTTCAGCAGTGGTTGCTCTGCCACCAACTTCTTTCCATTCGGCGTAATTGCCTGCATCTGTACCTTGTGTTAGAGTGCCATTTAGAAGCGATTTCGATTGGTTGCTACTAATTTGCCATGCGCTATTTAGTTGCAATAAAATTCTGTTCTTTTTGCTTTTTAGTACAGTTAAAGCGGCTTCATCAAATGCAGGGGCTACCAATACTTCAAAGAAAATTTCGTTAATAGCTTCTGCAGTTGCTTTATCTATCGTGCCATTACTTACTAGTACACCACCAAAAGCACTTTCAGGGTCGCCAGCAAGTGCTGCATCCCAACTGTTTTTTACCGTATCTCTCAAGGCAATACCACACACGTTGGTGTGCTTAATGATGCCAAAAACAAAGTCGCCCCCAGCCCCTAAAGGGGAGTTAGGAAATTCCTTAACTAGTTGAATAGCTGCGTCTACATCTACCAAATTGTTGTACGATAATTCTTTACCGTTTAGTTGCGTAAATACTTCTTTCAAATCACCATAAAACGTAGCCGTTTGGTGTGGGTTTTCGCCATAGCGCAACACTTGTTTGGTACTAGATGTTTGAAACGTAGTACTACTTGGGTTGAAGTAATTGCTTATGGCAATATCGTAGTTCATTACCACTTCAAATGCTTTAGCAGCAAAGGCTTTGCGCTGTTCTAATGTAGTAGTACCAGCTTGTTCATGCAATATGTTTTGCAATACTGCATAATCATCTTTGGCAGCAATTACCGTTACATCTCTATGGTTTTTTGCCGCAGCACGTATCATGCTTGGGCCGCCAATATCTATCTTCTCTATTATCAGTTTTTCTTCTGTGGTATTTTTTAAAGTCTCTTCGAATGGATATAAATCCACAATTACCAAGTCTATTTCAGGAATGCTGTATTGCACCATTTCAGCTACGTGTTGTGCATCGTCTCTTTTACCTAAAATACCACCAAACACAACAGGGTGTAAGGTTTTAACACGGCCACCAAGTATACTAGGGTAGGTGGTTAAACTTTCTACAGGTACGCAAGCAATGCCTGCATCTTCTAAAAACTGTTGTGTACCACCAGTAGAATAAATGGTGATACCTTGGGCTTGTAACTCTTGTGCCAATGGGGCTAAACCGTCTTTGTAGAAAACGGAAATTAATGCCGATTGAATTTTCTTTTGCATGGTGAGAACGGTGTGACGCAAAGAAGCAAGGGAGGCAATATTGTTTACTAGTTGCATGTTACCAATAACCAGTAACTTGAAACCAGCAACTGGCTATTTACCAACAACTGCATCTTTACGTGGAAAGATGAGCAATATTTTGAGCCACAAATGTAAACGTCTCAATTGGATACTAGATAAGGTAATATTAAAAATATTGTATTTTATTTAAATACAAAAGTAATTGTGGGTATTTTTTCTTAATAAAAATCACTATTGCATTATAAAAGTAATCCCAATAAATTGTTATAGCAACACTTTATAGAAAGTGGCTATTTTACAAACTAGAATGATTTATTAGTACATCATAATGCAGTAAAATATGTATATAATATTTAATTCTTTGTACTCGCAAAAGAATGGTTTTGATTAATGGTTACGCATTGGCTTTACGGATAAATGCGCACATGTAGTATTCCTTAAAAATATTGTATAGAAGCAACACTTTGCTATTACAGGCTGTCACCTAAGTTATAGGGGTAGTAGTTACACATTTTTAAAACGCAATTGTGTTTTAAAAAGAAATCATAAGCGTTTTTTTTGCGTATTCGGAAATAACGGCAAAACTAATATGAACCAATTAATTTTATAATATTTTATTCAGGCTTGTAGGCAGTACGTGCTAGTAGCAAACTATCTTGCAACAAATGGTTACGCTTAAACGAACGAAACGATTGTCTTTTTTGCTTGCGTTCTGCTTTTGAAAGGTTTATATCTAAATCAGGTTTACCTGCATCTACCCAAGCGGTATACCAAAAATCAGCCACCATATCGGCAGATTTTATTAATTGTTGATTGATAGTTGGATGCAAACTTTCGCCATAAGCTTTGGCAAAAGCCTCGGTATAGTATTTTAAATTTCTACCGTATTTAAACACGGTTTTGTACTTTAAACTATCAGGAAATTTTAGTGATACTTCTTTCTCTTTGGCAAATACATCCACTAGCAAAGCATATGTACCACGCACATCTGCCCAAATAGCCGCTTCAGGATTAGCTAAATAGGTGGCTTTATGTTTGCTGCGCAAATTATAAGTACCAAGTTCTACTTCTGGCGTTACACTTTCCCACAAAGCATGCAGGCCTTTTTGATTGGTCAATTGACCATCGTAATTGATAGACGTATGCAAAGGCACATGTGCATCTTCTATATAGTGTGCTAAGTCTGCCGCATAAAACAAAATTTTGCTAGTATCTTTTGCCTTAAACGCCTCTACTAACTTATCTTTCATCACCATGATATGATAAGGTACATAACCATATTTTAGCAACGTGTCTTTAGTATATTTTTTCACCGCTTCATCCCAACCGAAGGGCATTTTATAAGCAGCACTATCGCCATAAGCCTCCATATCTACAAAGTGTTTGGTAGCTTCGGTAGCATCAGTATTTCTACGTTCATCGGGCCTTGTACAATCTTTTACCAAGCTCTTCATTGATTGATAAAAAAATGGCTGCATGGTTTTTGGCAACTCGTAAATGGCTAGCTGTGTGGTGGTATGATGCACCAAAAAGCCCCAACTACACAAACTAATAACAACCGCTAGTAAAGCTACTAATACAACACTTCTTTTTGCTGCTTGCATACTATTCAAATATTTAGGCTGCAATGATAGGTGAATTACGCTGCTACAACTACCGCAATTACATGAACGTTTTAACATCAAATTGTTAGCATGTATTACCACTGCTATAAATTAATCCATATTTAAGCTATTTGACTAATAAGTGACTTATATTCGAGCAACAAATTATAGCTATGGCTTCTATTTTAGAGCTTCATCATCTGCAAAAATTTTACGCTACGCAAAAGGCTGTAAGCGACATCAGTTTTAACATTGAACAAGGTAGCATTTTTGGTTTACTAGGGCCAAATGGTGCTGGTAAAACTACCTTACTACGTATGATTACGGGTATTTTTTACCCCGATAATGGTCATATTATGTTTGATGGCAAACGCTTTGACCCAGTAAATGATATCATTAAAATAGGTTACATGCCTGAAGAAAGAGGCTTGTACAAAAAAATGAAAATTGGTGAGCAAGCGTTGTATTTAGCGCAGCTAAAAGGCTTAAGCAAAGCAGAGGCAATGGAAAAAATTACCTTCTGGTTTAAGCGACTAGAAATGGAAAGCTGGTGGAACAAAAAAGTAGAAGACCTAAGTAAAGGCATGAGCCAAAAGTTACAGTTTGTAATTACTGTATTACACGAGCCTAAGTTGATAATTTTAGATGAGCCATTTAGTGGCCTTGATCCTGTAAATGCCAACTTAATTAAGGATGAAATTTATGGTCTTGCACAACGTGGTTGTACGATTATTTTCAGTACGCACCGCATGGAGCAAGTAGAAGAAATATGTGACCATATTGTGCTTGTAAACCTTGGTGCCAAAATTTTAGATGGTACTGTTGGTGATATTAAGCAGCAGTTTAAAGAAAACCAATTCAGCATTAAACTGCATGGTATTACAGCGCCATCAAATAGTCAAGCATTTAATATTTTAGACCAAAAAGCCAATGCTTTTACCGTAAAAATTAATGAAGGCTTCAGCAGCAACGATGTATTGCAACACTTTATACAACAAGGTATTGTAGTAGAATCTTTTAACGAAATATTGCCATCGCTCAACGATATTTTTATTGGTATTGTTGAGGGCACAAAATCGGTTACAAGAGCTTTTCAACCTGTAACAGACTAAACCCAATCTAACTTTTTAATAAACTAACTTATGAATAAAACTTGGCTTGTTGCAAAACGCGAATTTTTAAGCCGTGTACAGAAGAAAACCTTTTTGCTTACTACCATTTTATTGCCTTTAGTGATATTTGGTTTTTATGCGTTAATCATCTATTTCACCGTAAAGTCTACCGATGATTTTAAAGTGGCAGTAGTAGATAACGCCAACATTTTTGGTGGTAAAATACCTAGCAAGGGGGATATCAGTTTTATATTTTTAAAAGACGAAAGCACCGAAAATCTAAAAGTAAGGGTGGCCAAAAAAGAGTTTGACGGCTATGTAATTGTGGGCAATCAGTTTAATGCTGCTGCTAACGATAGCTTGGTATTTGTCTCTGGCAAAACTGTTGGCATGATGACCCGTTCTGATATTCAAAAGCGCATCAATAATGCTTTAGAAAATCAACGTTTATTATCGTCACTTAACATTAGCAAAAAAACATTAGATAGCTTACAAAGAGGAAATGAAATTGTGTTTTCCACCTTAGAGGGCAAAGCTGAAGATGACAGCAAAGCAAGCGCTAGCTTGATAGTGGGCTATATTTCTGGCTTTTTAATTTACATCATCTTGTTTATTTATGGCACCATGGTAATGCGTGGTGTAATGGAAGAAAAAACCACTCGTATTGCCGAAGTGATTATTAGTAGTGTAAAGCCTTTTCAATTAATGATGGGCAAAATAACTGGTATTGGCGCAGTAGGTTTGGTACAGTTTCTTATATGGATTTGCCTAACCTTATTCTTACGAGTGCTATTACCATTAATTATTCCTGGCATGGCCGAAGTAACACAACCTGGTGCTGCTCAGGCGCTTGAAACTGCAAAAAGTAGTGGCGCTTTTAGTCAAGTAATGTCTAGTTTGGGTGGTTTAAATATTGGCTTAATTGTCGGTTGCTTTGTATTCTATTTCTTAAGTGGTTATCTGTTGTATTCATCACTATTTGCAGCTGTAGGTAGCGTGGTAAACGAAGATCCTCAAGAAGCCCAAAGCCTTTTATTACCAATCACAATGCCTATTATTTTCAGTATTGTAATTATGCAAAGTGCGGTTAATAATCCTACTGGTGGCTTAGCTGTTTTTGGTAGTTTGTTTCCACTTACATCGCCTATTGTAATGAT
Organism: Chitinophagales bacterium; assembly: GCA_013297585.1. Lineage (GTDB taxonomy): Bacteria > Bacteroidota > Bacteroidia > Chitinophagales > Chitinophagaceae > Parasediminibacterium. The sequence goes on along the minus strand of JAAFHG010000048.1, from coordinate 4,089 downwards.
GGCTCGCATACCATTTGGAGTGCCAGGCACAGTACCATATTGGCAATTAATTTTAAGCATGGCCTTATTAGTGGGTGGCTTTTTATCTACCACATGGTTAAGTGCTAAAATTTATCGTGTAGGTATTTTAATGTATGGTAAAAAAGTAAGCTGGAAAGAAATGAGCAAGTGGGCTTTTAGAAAGAGCTAAGACACGAATGAATGCAATTGTACTAATTACATGAATAAAAATGGGCTGTCTCTACATTGAGACAGCCCATTTTTATAATATCCAATTAATCTAAAAAAATCTCACTAAATCTTAGTTCAGACAACTTTACACCGCAAAACTTTCACCACAACCACAACTTCTACTAGCGTTAGGATTGTTGAAATAAAAGCCCTTGCCATTCAATCCATCGCTAAATTCTAGTTCTGTATTTACTAGGTATAAAAAGCTTTTTAAATTTTTACATTAATTACTTATTTTGTTTTTATAAATGCAATTCCAGTATTCATTACAATTGCATCAACAGTTCCATTTGTTTTTAAATTGAACTTAGTAAACCCTATTGTTGACAACCATTTGTCATCATACACTATTTTAAAAACATCGTAATGGTAATGCTCATAAACACCTTTTAGTTTCTTATTTCGAACGAAAGCTAATTTTCCATCTTTAATGGTTATGTCTATAAATCCATACAATTCATTTTCATAATGCCCTGCATAGCTTTCTAGTGCTAAACTTGGTTTGGTATTCGCAATTTGTTTGGGTGTATTCAACGAGTCCCTTTTCTTTGCTTCAAGGTTAATGCTATCATACAAATGTAAAAATTCTTTGCTCCAATCCCTATCGCCACCTAGTTCAAACAAATCCAATGCTTTAAAAACCAACGCATGTCTTAATTCTGCATGATCCAAATTCCCAAACACATAAATACCAAACTTTTTGTCGGGCAATTGTGCATGGATGGCTGTTGCACCAGCTAAGCTACCAGTATGAAAGTTAAGCTTATAACCTTTATAATCTTGCTGAAACCAAGCCATACCATATGTAGTAAAGTTTGGCTTAGTAAGGTATTGTGTTGGATAAAATTGTGCTTCTGTAACCAGTGTTTGCGGCTTCAATAAAAACTGCCAAGATTCTGGTTTTATTAATCTTCCGTTAGCATACTTGCTGCTGTCAATCATACATTGCATCCACAATGCAATATCATCAGCACACGAAACAACAGCACCCGCAGGTGCAATAGGATCTGCGGTATCTTTTGAAATCACAGCTACTTTTCCATTAATAATATAGTGTGGCATTGCTTCATTATCATCAGCTACTTGGCTACTCAAAGCCATGGTGTGATTCATTTTCAGCGGATTGAATATTTTTTCTTTTACATAAAGGCTCCAAGGGTTACCAGCTAATTTTTCAATCACTTTTCCTGCAACCAAGTAAAAAATATTTTGGTAAATAAAGGATGAGCGGAAAGAATAACTTGGTTTTACCAATTTCATCTTTGCTAATATTTCATCCGATGATAAAATATTATTCGCCCATAAAAAATCTGTATTACCCACACCCGAATTATGAATAAATAAATCTCTAATGCGTAAATCTTTTGTTACAAATGGATCATACAATTGAAACTCTGGCAAATAATTGATTACAGGATCATCCCATTTTACTTTTCCTTCATCAACTAAAATAGCCATACAAACCGCCGTCATCGCTTTTGTAGTAGATGCACAACTGAAATAAGTTTTGGTATCTACTTTTTTATCAGTACCAAGTTCTCTTACACCATACCCTTTGGTAAATACAATTTTATTGTTTTTTACAATTGCAACTGACATACCCGGCACTTGCCAATCTTTCATGGCTAGTTGAATATAATTATCAAACAATTGAATGCTATCATTCAAATCCATTTTCTTTCTTTGTGAAAAAGAAGAAAAGGAAATGTATAAACCGATTGAAGCAAGTAAAAAGTATTTTTTCATGAGAGTAGTTTTGAAACTTCAAGTTAAAAAATTTATTTGAGTGCACCTAAATAAAAAAAGCACCAACCAATTGGCTGATGCTTATAAATTAAATACACAAAAAACTTTACACCGCAAAACTTTCACCACAACCACAACTTCTACTAGCGTTAGGATTGTTGAAGTAGAATCCCTTACCATTCAATCCATCGCTAAAATCTAGTTCTGTATTTACTAGGTACAAGAAGCTTTTTAAGTCAGTTACTACTTTCACACCATTATCTTCAAACACTTGATCCATAGGTTTTTGCTCATTGTCAAAATCAAGCTTATAGCTTAATCCACTACACCCACCACCTACAACACCAACTCTTAAAAAATAAGAAGGATCACCCCAAACACCTGCATCTTCCATCAGTTTTACGACTTTGGCTTTTGCTTTGTCACTCACATATATTGCATTATCTGTTGCTACCATACCCCTAACCCCTAAAGGGGAATTTTAAAGTTTATAAGTTTTCAATACACCCCTTTAGGGGTTGGGGGCTAATGAACCCCTTTCTCTTCAAATACCAATTCTTCTAAACCGTTCTTTACACGGTAATCGTTAATTGCTGCTTTAATTGCATCTTCTGCTAAAACCGAACAGTGAATTTTCACTGGAGGAAGGTTTAATTCTTCTACCAAATCCATGTTATCAATAGCCATTGCTTGGTCTACAGTTTTACCTTTTAACCACTCAGTAGCTAAAGATGAAGAAGCTATTGCAGAACCACAACCGAAAGTTTTAAATTTTGCGTCAGTAATAACGCCAGTAGCGTCATCAACTTGAATTTGCAAACGCATAACGTCACCACATTCTGGTGCGCCTACTAAGCCAGTACCTACGCTTTTGCTGCCCTTATCTAACGTACCTACGTTTTTTGGGTTACTATAATGATCGATTACTTTTTCTGAATATGCCATGATTTAATGCCCCTATCCCCTAAAGGGGGACTAAAACCTATGAGGCAGTAGGCTTTTATATTTTTATAATTATCAATTTTAAAGAACTTTTTAAACGCCCCCTTTAGGGGTTGGGGGCTAATGGTGCGCCCATTCAATACTATTCAAATCAATACCTTCTTTATACATTTCCCATAATGGGCTCATGTCACGCAGTTTAAGAACGGTACTGCTGATTTGTTCTATTGTATAATCAATTTGTTCTTCTGTTGTAAATCTACCCAAACCAAAGCGTAAGCTGCTGTGTGCTAAATCATCACCTAAGCCTAATGCTTTCAATACATAACTGGGCTCTAATGAAGCACTTGTACAAGCAGAACCTGAACTTAAAGCAATATTTTTATTAAAGCCCATCAACAAACCTTCACCTTCTACATGCTTGAAAGAAATATTAGCAACATGCGGTAAGCGATGTTCAACATTACCATTTACATAGCTTTCTTCGATTTGCATTAGTGCGTTTTCTAGCTTGTCACGCAATTTGCTTAAACGTGCAGCATCGTCAGCCATTTCAAGTCTTGCAAGTTCGCAAGCTTTACCAAAACCAACAATACCAGGTACGTTTAAAGTACCGCTACGCATACCACGTTCGTGGCCACCACCATCCATTTGGGCAGTAACTTTTACACGTGGGTTTTTACGACGTACATACAAGGCACCAATACCTTTAGGACCGTACATTTTGTGTGCTGTAAATGCCATAATATCTATACCATCTTCAATTACATTCACAGGAATTTTACCTACAGCTTGTACTGCATCGGTAAAAAATAATACGCCATGTTTTTTAGCAATTGCAGCAATTTCTTTTACAGGTTGTACCACACCAATTTCGTTATTGGCGTACATAATTGCTATTAAAATAGTAGTTGGTTTTATAGCTGCTTCCAATTCAGCAAGGTCTATTAAACCATCAGCTTTCACGTGCAAGTAAGTCACTTCACCACCAGATTTCTCAACGTGTTTACAAGTATCTAATACCGCTTTATGTTCAGTAGTAGCGGTAATAATGTGGTTACCTTTAGAAGCATACATCTCAAAAACACCTTTTATAGCAAGGTTATCACCTTCAGTTGCACCACTTGTAAAAATGATTTCTTTAGGGTCAGCACCAACTAATTGTGCCAC
>JAAFHG010000189.1 GCA_013297585.1 Chitinophagales bacterium | reverse complement strand
ATACGCAAGGGTTTAGTAGCGCCAACTGTAAAAGCATAGCCGTCATCCATATAATCTTGCTCTATGGGCCACCAAGTTTGCGGATTAATTAATGCCAAAGTATCGGCTGTACCATCATTATATCTAGCAACTACCAAGCCGTTGGTCATTCTACTTTGCATTGGGTTAGTGCTTCCTGCCATTAACAAATACATGTAAGACGCATTACCACTCAATTTTACAGACACATTTTTTGGATAATTATCCCATTGAGATGTATAAATAATATTGTTGCTGGCACTATCATGTGGTGTAGTAAATGTTACACCATTTGGCAACATAATCTGATTATTAGCGCCTGCCAATTTTCTTAAACCCGAATCATCAATATTAGCCATCGTTAAAGGATAACACCAATTACCAATACCTTGAACTGGCAATTGTAATGTAGTAGTAGCAGGCCTTGGGCTTAGGTATTTATTCTTAAAAATACTAGTTACTTTATCGTTAAAGTAGTTAGACAAATCAACAGTTTCAAACTTACTAATAACAACAGGTTGTGCACTAGTTTGACTTACTTGCTTAACGGTAAAGCAAACAGGCTGCCACCAAATGCAGTTACCTTGTTTTAATTGTACAAAAACCGTTTTATTACCTTGCTCTGAACTAATAATTGCTTGAACATCATTACCTACGATAACGGTTTTTTTAAGAACTTGCTGCGGATCTTTAATGGCTAAAACTTTAGCACTTATTGAAGTGAATTTAAATCGGTCATTATTAGCATAAACGTTCTCATCCACCACTTTTTCTATTGCTTCGCCTTTCCAAATAATTTCTACATCATACTGTTTACTTATACCACAATCTACTAGTATTACCGGGCTTTCTACTGCATCTTGCGCTACAATGTAGCCTACATTTTTACCATTCACTGTAATACTTTCAATAGCTTCTTTATAAGCATTTACCTGTAATTGAAGTTGCAAGTTTTTTTTGTAGTTAGGCACAATGCGATACGCATCAGCATTGCCATTTCTTTTAAAGTCAACAGTAATATCTGGCACTTTAAGCGTAGCAAAATTCCAGTATTTAGGCAAGCCTGGTTTTATTACCAATTTATTGTGCAATGCATCTGGTATTATACCAAATAACCCTTCGGTTAGTGACCTTGCAGTCATACCAAGTTCATCGGCAAAATCTCTATACAATTCACCTCGTGCTGCATCGTAAAAACTTATTTGTTGAAAATTAGCAGGGCTAGTGCCAACGTACATACTTTCTACCAAAGCACTTTTCCATAGCTTAAATGCAGCTTCGCTTCTGTTGCCTTGCCAATAGGCTAAAGCAGTGTGTAAGTTTTCAGTAAGCACTACATTATTCAAACTCCAATCGTAAGGCTGCCAATTTGTAGTTGATAATACAGTGTAATTACCCAGTAAACCAACAGCTCTTACAGGTATATGAGGTATCTCTTTATCTACATATCTCAGCATTTGATATGCCTGAAAATTATTTGGCAAAGCCGCATCAATACTGTGGTAAATCGTCCATAAACCAGCAGACGGATGCAACAATTGTAAGCCCATTTTATCTTTGTATTCAGCAAACCAACCTTTATCTTTTAGCCATAAAGTATTGTTCATGGCTATAAAAATTCTGTCTGCTTCTGCCTCGTAAGGCTTAGGGTCTTTACCTATTAATCTAGCAAGTTCTGCTACTGTTTTATTAGCTCTATAATTGTAAGCAGATGAATGCGTAACACCACCACCGCTGTATTGCAATGCATCGCTTGCCCATATAGCTGCATACGCATCATACAAGCCATCACCATCGGCATCAAAATTTCTTTTTTCCCAGTCTAAATGCCTCACTAATAAAGGCCACATATCTTTTACAAAACTAGTATCGCCAGTATAGTTGAAATGATTTAGCAATGCATCTACAAATACCAAATTCATATCGTAATGATGCGGCCTTAAATCACCACCAGGATTACGACTGATATAACCGCTACTAAACATTGATGTGCCTAGCTTTTCTAATTGTCTTGCTAAGTTTAAAGCTGTGTCAGCCACAACTTTGCCCGTTAATGGGCTAGTTACTTGAGACTTTGCATAACTACTAAAATGCAACCTTGCTCTATCGTGCCAGCCCAATGGATCAGCTACATAAGGGCCTCGCCAAGCATTCAACCGCATGCGCCACGCAATGGCACCATGCATAAAAGAAGGTGTTTCCCAAATAGCATCAGCAGCCATGCTTAATGCACCACCAATCGTATTCAAATAAGCATCGGGTGTATGTAGCAATACTCTACTAGCCAATTGCTTTCTCGCTAGTTCAGCCTTATTAAAAACAGCTGTAAGCTCATTGTAATCAATCGCATTATCATTAGTGCCATTCTGCAATTGAAAGTAGTAAGGCTTACTACTTGTAATATCTATGTTTCCAAAAACAATCGGCGCTTTGTGTGCTGTTGTGGCTTGTGCCAATAATGGTGATTTTAAGGCCGTTGCATCTACAATACTTAGTTGCGCATTTGTAGGAAACACGCCAAATATTTGCTTCGCTTTTTGCTGCTCACCTTTTATTGTATTTACTTGATTAGGTTGTTGTATTTCGTAGCGCTCTGTTTCTGATAAAACCTTGCCACTACCGTATTCTAGGGTGAAGAGATTATCTTTTAAAGTAAAAACATTGTCTTTACAATAATCCTGTTGTAAGTAAAACGAGCTCTCAGGGTCTGCACCTAAATCACCATCACGACTAAATTTTTTACCACTAACACCACCGTACACCCAACATAGTTTTGTATCGTTTACAACACCGCTAAACTTGGCTTCTATTATCATGCCTTCAACATCAGCAAGTGCCAATACTGTAAGGTACAATACACTATTACCAAGCAAGCTATCTCTTACTTCGTACAACATCGAGCCAGGTCTGTAAATGGCCTTTATATTATTGGCGTCAATTAGCCATTTACTTTTACTACCTCTAATTAAACCAAACTTAAAATTGCCGCCCATACCAGGCATGTACATGGCAAATTCTGGCAAGTCGCCCGCCTCTACTCTAAAGGCTGTGTTAGTACCATATAACGCTCTGTTAAAGCGATACTTGCCATTTACACAAACAAAATCTTCACCACTAGGTGTGTAATGAATGGTCCTTTTTTTACCGTGCCACCAAGTTGTGTCAGCCTGAGAAAATACAATACTACTTACTAGTAACATTATAACTAGTAAGGCATCATATTTCTTCAATTGGTAGCGCTTCTTATTCATGCATTTTTGAACTTTTGTTTATCATCGTTCTATTCATTAATCATCTGTAGTTGCGTCGCACACTGCAACAGTTGGTACTTTGCACAACTGTTACCACCGCTTAGATAAAGCCGAAAAAACTACTACTGCACAAGTGTACGACGCAACAGAAGTATCATAGAAGTACAGCAACTCATAGTATAAAAATATTGTATATTTAATACAAAGCTCTTATGGTAACTGGGCCAGTTAAACCAGATGTCTGAACCTTCCAATTAGCCGCATCAAAACTTTTATAAGCCACATTTACAAAGTTTATCTCGTGGTACTTTCGCCATTCAATTTTATGGTTATCCATGTATCTAATTCTATTAGCCATCAGGTTAGCAACTTCAACACGTATGGTATTATTACCTTGCTGCAAATACGCACCAATATTGGCTTTAAACGGTAGCGACCATAAAATACCCACCTCTTTACCATTAACAAAAACCTTAGCACTTTCACTTACTTTACCAAGCTCTAGCAAGTAATCTTTCGCATCTTTTTTGGTAATTGTAAAGCTTGTAGTATAGGCTGCAATACCAGAGAAAGCAGCTGTTACAGAGTCATTATTATTAGTATAAGGTTGTAAGGTTGCTTGCTGCTGACTAGCAGGTAACTGTGGACCACCACTAATAAAATCAACCTTCCAACTATTGTTTAAAGCTAGCACTTGCTTACTTGGTTGTAAGTATTGCCAAGCTTTACCATTTGCAAGTTTATTAGACGTTTTAAGAATTGTCGCCTCACCAGATTGTAGCTGAATACGTACTTGTGTGGCATTATTTTTTACAGTAGATTTTGCTATACCAGTTGCACCAGTTTGAGGATCTAAAATAGCTACCGAAGCACTTGCTGTTTCTAACGAAATAGTTGTATCGATTGCATTTGCAGTATGATTTACTATGTAATAATATTTACCATCAGCCACTTGTCTACGAATAAATTTCAAGCCCAAATCCGTCAATGTTTCTCTTTTCAACTTTGCATGAGCTAAGCCTTGCTGTACATCATTTGCCAAAATAATTTTACCTCTACCAAGTTTTGCTTCGCTGATGTTGTCGTTCGCTTTTACAAAAGCAATAGATGCAATGATTTGCCGCAGTAAAGCTCTTTGCGCTTCTAAATTTGATAAGCCAGGCACGTCTTTAGGCAAGGCTTGCAATACAATGCTATAGCCTTGTTCAGCCAAGTGAATGATACTTTGCAAAGTACTTACAGGCATTAATTCTGTAGCTGACACCAAAATAACTTTATTGATATCTGGTTTTGCTTTTAGTGTTTTATCATACAAGTCACCCAACATTTTATCGCTTACAAAATCGAATGAGTAACCACTTCTCTGCAAGGCTATTACATTTTTATAAAATTGTGTAGGATGCAACCATGCTTCTATTGAATGAACACCCAATGGCATATCTAAACCCTTGTTGGTATTCCATGCATCAAAAACAGGCCAGTAGGCTAATATTTCATTGTCAGGCTGGCCAGCTTGCAATACAGATTGGCAACGTGAAATATAATCGTTCAAACCTTTTAAATGCGGCCACAAACTATTGTTAGGCACAAAATTTACCGATGCATAAAACAACCATCCAGGATAGGGCGCTTCTGCAGGTGAGTAAGTTGTACCATGATAAAACACATGGTTTACACCTGATAAAAACACTTGCTCAAGCTCTGGCTTACACTGGCTCCAAGAAGTTTTAAAATGCTCAGTTAACCATGTAAATGTTTCGCTACTAGTTAATGGTTTACCACTTATATGCGCAGCCGAAGAAGCAAATTTTAGCATGATTGGATCTGGATCTACATTTCTCACATCAGCACTATCTCTACGTAGCCCTTTTACAGCAAATGCACTGCTGCCAAAGGTTTCACACTCTGGCATATCTACAGCAGCATATAAATCTAGCAAGTTACCCGGTGAGCCATGCGCTTGATTACTACTGTGAGATTGTTTAGAATGCGCCCATTTTGTAAAGTCAGTTGTAAAGTGTTGCAGCATTAAATCGCTCATCGTTCCGCGATAATCACTCTTCACTCTTCTAACAATATCAGAATTATCTTTTGATACTAATTCTCTCAAGTAAGGCTTTAAATCATACCCTCTTCTTACTACAAATTCTTTAAAAAAATCAGGTGTCCAATCTGCATTATACACTTCATAACTATCATTAAAAAAATTACGTATACCATGGTTGCTATTGCCAAAAGCAGAATCAAACGTTTTAAAGTAGTTATTGATAGAAGTTTTAGAAAAATGGTCAAGCGTATAACCTTCACCACCAAAAGCAGCACGCTTTACCATCTGCCTTGTTTTAGCAACAAAAGCAGCTACTATTTGCCATGCACCTGTGTTATCAGCTACCCAGTTTAATGTACCATCTGTTGCTACTTTATCTGTAATTTCTATAGCTTTACCAGAAGCATCGTAAGCCATTACTACTTGCAAAAAAACACCTGGCAAACCTTTCTGCTTAGCATCGTTTAGAGCAATTTTTTCTTGTAGCGATTTACCTGCTTCTACCGTATAATTTTGAATTACCAACTTAGTCGCAGCATCTTCACTAGTTACTTGTGGGCCACCTATTGGCCAGCCTGTACCTACGGAAATATCAACACCCATTTTTCTTACCGCTGCTTGCTGTACCGTATAGTCAAGCATTTTCATCCACTGTGGCGATAAGTATTTTATGTACTGCTTCTCGTAACCCATAGCACCATAAATAGGCACCACTTCTACACCACCAAAGCCTACGTTTTGCAAGGCATTTAGTTGATTCGTCAATCCTTTTTCATCTACTGCACTGCCCATCCACCACCAACGCGTCCATGGCTTTGTTGTTTGCGATTGCGCCGGCCACTGTGCTTGCACCAATGATGTTGCACTCACACCAATTGCCAATAATATCGCTATTCTCTTCTTCATAAAACTTTAGAATTACTTTTACTAATTAATCATTCAATTTGACCATTGACCATTGACTATTCACTTCTCTTTATTTCTACCGCATACACTTGTTCTATACCTTCAAAGTTGGCCCTAAAAATCACCCACTTACCATCTTCACTAAAGTGTACATTAGGCTCAAGTTTGTAATTATGAAACTTCATATTCACCAATTTTTCTGCTACTAACTTATCGCCATCGGGCTTAAACAAGTAAATGTATTGGCCATCTTTTGCTTTAGCCACTTGGCCAGAATCGCCACCATCACCACAAAACAATTCACCATTATTCCAAGTATTAAAATGGATGCTCCATTCGTTGCGTTGTAGTTGCAATTTCTTTTCTACACCAGTTACTATGTCGGTACCGCTAATAAAAAAAGTTTCTCCTTTTGGTAATTGCAAATCGTACCAAATGGTTTTGCCATCAGTACCAAGCCATTCGTGCCCAGCAATTTCCATATCCATGGTACGTTTGTGCATTAGTTTCACTTCTTTCGTCACTACATCAATCGTCCAAATTCTATCTAATTTATGCCAAGGTCCTTCGTGACAAAACATCAATAAATTAGGGCTTGTAGGCGAAAATTGCACATGACCAAGCCAAGTATTTTCTGTATGAATCTTTTTAAGTTCACCTGTTTTTATGTTAATGGTAAATAAATCGTTGGGCAAATGCGCATCAAAAA
>JAAFHG010000273.1:2822-5654 GCA_013297585.1 Chitinophagales bacterium | reverse complement strand
CGATACACCAAGTAATAGAATGGGTGTTTCGTTATGCGGTGGTTTATCATTAATTCATTACAATAGCTTTAAAGCTGCCGCCTCGCTACCACAATTAAAAGCTAGATACGAGGCCGAAATGAGCGACTATTTACAATGGGGTATTCATGTAATGGTGTCGCAAAATGATAGAGGCGAACTGACGGTAGGTGATAGCCATGAATATGGATTAACGTTCGACCCTTTTGATAAAACATTTATTAATGGGATGGTAATGAATTATTTGAATGAATTTGCCATTACCGATGATTGGCAACTCATCCAATCGTGGCATGGCATTTACCCAAAAATGAGCAATGGCGATACCGATGTGTTTTTACAGCCCGAGACAAATGTGTACATTATTAATGGCCTTGGTGGCGCAGGTATGACGATGAGCTTTGGCTTTGCAGAAGAATGTGTATCTGAAATATAGTGAAAGGCAGGTAGTTAAAATAATAAACGGTTGTTTAAAATTCTATTGTCACGATACTTTGTATCAATTCGTAAGATATATTATATAAAATAATTATTAAATTGTGTAGCAAATAGCCAACCAAATTCTTAAACCGGCTTTAAATAGTTTTTTGTTATACCGCTATAATCTCTTTACTAGCTTAAATTTACGTTACAATTAATTGTTGCGTATGATAGGTGTGGTATTATGTGGGGGCCAAAGTACAAGAATGGGTAGCGATAAAGCACTACTGCAACTTGGCAATAAAACTTGGGTTGATATTGCTGTGGTAAAATTGCTACAGCTGCAAATGCCCGTATGCGTATCGGTAAATAGTAGGCAGTTTGATATTGTAAATCAGCAATTGTTACATGTTGATATTTTGCAAGACAACGTTTGTTTTAAAATTGGTGGACCATTATTAGGGTTACTATCTGTACATTATGTATATCCTACTAAAGACATACTATTACTTGCTTGCGATATGCCTAACATAACTTTTGAAATATTACAATATTTAAAAGTAACACACAGTAACACTGGTAAAGACGCCACTGTATTTATCAATAACGAACAATTAGAACCTTTGTGTGCTATCTACTCAGCTACTGCTTTGAGGCTTATTATGGCAAAATACTTACAGCAAGGTTTAGTAAAACATAGTATGCACTATATACTACAACAATTGCAAGTAACCACCATTGAAGTGCCTACTCATTGGCAAGCTAATTTTATAAATTGCAACACTGTGAGCGATTTAGCCAACTTGTAAAAACAAACTATTAGCAGTTACATCTCTAAAGGCCGATTTTGGTGCTTCGCACAATGGGCAGCAATATGTTTCTGGCAAATGTTCAAATGCTGTATTTGGCTGTATAAGCAAGGCTTCGTCGCCCATAGTGGCATCATACACAGTAAGGCAGATGCTACATTGCTGCACTACTTGTTCTTTTATACCATCGCTTATTACTTGCTGTGTTGCAAATGCCTCATCTACTGCAATTGCATCTTCTTTTTGTACTTCGTAATAATGCTTTATAAGTGATATTAAATACGTGTCTAAATAGTCTTTAGGAATATCATTTCTAAAGATAACGTAGTCGTAACTATTTGGGTTGAAGTTTTTGGTGTATAAAATATCAAACTTATCTAAAGCTTTTAATTGCCCTCTTATACTTGCAAATTGTCTTTGCACAATTACAGAGCCAAACATATTGCTCTCAGGCTGTGTATTTACACCAAAGCATAGGCCAAATGTGCGCACATCTTGCTTGTCAAACTCTCTAATGATATGTCTTTTTATACCCAATCCATCCTCGTTGTTATCCTCTACTTGCCATGCCAGTTCATTAGCAGAATGCCTTACATTTATTCTATACTTACCTAAAATATTATCCCACAGCGGTCTGTCTTGTTTCTCTATGTTTTTAATAATAATACTTTTCCAAGGTGTGGTGTACAATTGCCCCACTTTAGTTTGTAGGCAAGCTGTAGCAATATCTTTTAAAAAATCAACCGAAAACAATTCATCTCGTTTATAAATGCCAAGCCAAGTTTTATTGCCATAGCTATTAAAGCCTTCATAATAAGGTAAGTTAAAATGCGGTAGCTGCAAGGGTTCATCTATTGGCTTAGATATGGTTGTTAAGTCTTTTACTACAAGCTCAAACAATGCTTGTCCCTCGGCTTTATCATTGTCGTAAAAAGCTTGTTTATTAGCAAGTATTGTAGCTTCTACTTTTTTCGATACACGAATTACATCGTTAGTATAAACTAGTATTGGCCATTGGTACATAGTTTTAGTTTTTGGAAATCTAATGTACAGATACCAATATTGTGGGCTTTTAGAAGCAATCCAATTTATATGTCCTGAAAAAAAAGGAGAAAATGTTTGATGGCTGTCTGACAGGTTTAATTTCAGTTGGGGTTCATAATCTATCAAGTCAAAAATATCTTTGTAAGTGCCCTCTTTTAGCCAACTATCATGAATAAAAATTTCTTCTGCCGCATACGAACTTACAAGGTTTGGGTACTCGTCTTTATTTACTTCGTAAGCAATATCATAATCATTAAGTGCGGCTATAAGTTTATCATAGTTCTTATGCGTAGCATCAATAAGTAGTTGCTGTCGTAAGCCAAAACGTACATATTCTACACTTGCTAGTTGTAGTGCTTCTAAAATATGCAGCAAGTTACCTGGCGATAAAATGCCACCTCTAAAGTTTACTTTAATTTGAAAGGCATATCTCATCGTCTTTTTTCTTTTTTAATGATACTAGCTTTTAGCCAATAATGTAGCCCAGTTGCATCACACTATCGACAGTCATATTTATATATTATTTATTATGTATAAATAT
>JAAFHG010000273.1:0-2812 GCA_013297585.1 Chitinophagales bacterium | reverse complement strand
TTACATCAAGCCAAACTCTTTTAATGCTCGTGGTAGGTTTCTATGTTCATGGCTAGCGCTACACAGTTTTACCAATGCAAAACGCTGTAATACTTGTAAATGCTGCCATTGCTGTGTGGTAAATTGTATACCAATTTGCCTACATTGTTCTTCCACAACACTAGGTATGCTATCTATTTTCGCCCATTCAGGCTTTTTAGCTATTTCTAGCTGTTTAGCTATTTCATTGGTTCTATTTAAAATAATAGATTCTAACTTAATTTTATATATTGCAATTAGTCCTACTGTTTCGCAGTCGGCTTCAGCTACAAAATTTCTTTCATCTACATGCATTTTGCTCCACTGCTTTAGCGATAATTTTATACCACAAGCATCTAGCTTAAATCTTGCTATCATTGGTATACAGCGTACATTATCTTCTATAAAATCGGCTTCAAAATTAAAATATACAACACCTTCATTTCCTAAAGCTGCGCTGTAAGCACAAGCTGTATTTTCCAACTCATTACTCATTTCAATTTTTTTCTAGAACTAAATTAATAGATTCAGTTAGAATCCTTGTTTTTTCTTGCTCTGCTTTAGGGGCTGGGGGTAATAATGCTTTATCTAATATTGCTTTTACTGCTGGCTTGCAACTACCACAGCCAAGCCCTGCACCAGACACTTCACATAATTGTTTAAAATTGGTACAGCCATCTTTTATTTTGTTAGTAATATTGCCCTCGCCTACACTGCCGCAACTACATACTAGCTTACCAATAACTGGCTCTACTTTATTGCCACTTCTTAATAGCGATAAACGTTTATCACTCAGCTCAATCTTTTTTTCTATTAGTTCTTTAAATTCTAAAAATTCGCTCTTGTCGCCAATTAAAATAGCACCTACCAGCTTATCGTTATGAATAATACATTTTTTGTAATAGCGCTTAGCTTTATCTATAAATACCACTTCTTCGTAAGCCGCATCATTGGGTGCATCTGCCATACCAAGCGAACATAAAGTAGTGCCATGCATTTTTAAAATATTCATCAATAAAGACCCTTGGTACACCTGCGAAATATCGCCGTTTAGATAGCTGGCTACTATTTCTGCTTGTTGTTCTGCGGCGGCTGTAATGCCATAAAGCATACCTTTAAATTCAGCAATTTCGCCTATGGCATAAATGTCGGGCTCACTAGTTTGTAAGTAGTCATTTACAATTACCCCACGCTTACATGCAATGCCACTCATTTTTGCAAGTTCAATATTGGGTGTAGTACCTATGGCAATTACTATTGCTTGGCAGTGTAATGTTAAACCACTTTTTAGTCGCACACCTTCTAGTATATTGTTACCTACAAATCTTTCTATTTCATCATTGTAGTAAATGTCTACGCCATGGTCTCTTAACGCCTCATCTAATAATTGGCTACCAAGCTTATCTAGCTGCCTATCCATTAGTTTCGAACTTCTTTGTATTAATGCTACTTCTACGTTCATTTCACGTAACGAAGCTGCTAATTCAATCCCCAATAAACCACCACCCACAATTACCACTTTACCTTTTGTAGGGTCAATATGTGTTTTAAAATTATCGGCATCTACACGGCTACGCATGCTAAAAATACCTTTTAATTTTGGTGTATCTTTTAACATAGTTGGCCTACTGCCTGTTGCTAAAATTAAAATATCGTAGTTGTGTGTATGGCCGTTGCTGTCTGTAACAGTTTTGTTTGTTTTGTCAATATTATTTATGCTTACACCGCGTTGTAATGTAATATCAAAAGCATATTCCTCTTCCGATTTCATTTTTATCAGCTGTTCCCAATTCTGCGTGCCACTGATGTAATCAGGCAGCATTACACGGTTGTAAAAAGGAAAATTTTCCTTACTGAAAACCATAATTTCATCGGCATTATTTATAGCTCTATAAGTTTTAATAAACCCATAAGCGCCAGAACCAGCACCTATAACTACAATTCTTTGCTTGGTTTTTTTAAATGGCAGTACCTCTACAGCGGCAAATTTAAAATCTGGTTCTTTGCTTTTTGCATCTACTAGGTTATTAGTAAGGTTATTAGCTCTATTTAAATCGTTGCTTAAAATTTTGCCCCAATGCATTGGTAAAAAAACAACACCTTGCTTAATATCGGTAGTAAGTTTTGCTTTTACCCTTACAGTGCCACGTTTATTGGTTATTTCTACAAGGTCACCATCTTTAATATTCCGCTGTTGTGCATCATCTGGATGCAGTTCTAAGTAGCTTTGTGCTATGTGTTGGTTTAGCTTATTTACTTTACCCGTTCGGCTCATGGTATGCCATTGGTCACGAATACGTCCTGTGGTTAAAATCAATGGAAAGTCTTTTGATAAAGGCTCAGATAAATTCACATCATCAACAGTATGTATCATTGCTTTTTTAGATGGTGTAAAAAACTGTTTATCTGTAAATAATCTTGCAGTACCATTTCCTTTTTCGCTCTTAGTATAAGGCCACTGCACAGATTGCTTTGCTTCTAGTATGTCGTAGCTTAATCCGCTTATATCAGTATTAGTGCCTTCGGTAAGTGCGCAATGTTCTGCATAAATATCTCCAAATGTTTTATAACCAAAACCGTCGTACCCCATTTTATTAGCAAAGCGAGTTAATATGTCTGCATCTGCCAGTGCTTCGCCTGGTGCATCTTTTATTTTATGCAGCAGGCTAATGCGCCTTTCGGCATTCGTCATAGTGCCCTCTTTTTCTGCCCAAGTTGCAGCTGGTAATATTACATCTGCATATTGTAGTGTTTCGGCTTTATTACTAATATCTTGTACTACTACAAATTTAGC
>JAAFHG010000554.1 GCA_013297585.1 Chitinophagales bacterium | reverse complement strand
TTTAAATTATCACCATGAAGTGTATGCAGATTTTCAAAAGCATTTTCCTGGAAAGAAATTTATTGGTACTGAAACCATGAGTGCATTAGCAAGTAGAGGGCATTACGATATGCCATCAGATTCAATGCGTTTTTGGCCACAAAAATCGCCTATGAAATATGTAGAAGGCGGCAATGCAGATTTTACCGTTTCTGCTTATGATAACGTTGCAGCTTATTGGGGCAGTTCGCATGAAACCACCTGGAAAATTATTAAGAAATATGACTTTCTCTCTGGTCTATTTGTTTGGACAGGTTTTGATTATTTAGGCGAACCAACACCTTATCCTTATCCAGCACGTAGCTCTTATTTTGGTATTGTCGATTTAGCAGGTTTTCCAAAAGATGCCTACTATATGTACAAAAGCGAATGGACAGATAAACCTGTGCTACATTTATTTCCACATTGGAACTGGAAAATTGGACAAACTGTAGATGTTTGGTCATATTATAATGATGCAGATGAAGTGGAATTATTTCTGAATGGCAAATCTTTAGGCATTAAACGAAAAGAAAATGACGAATTGCATGTAATGTGGCGAGTTAAATACAATACTGGGGCACTAAAAGCCATATCGAGAAAAAATGGCAAGATTATACTGGAAAAAGAAATTAAAACAGCCGATAAACCTTATGCTATACAATTACGCTGCGATAAAAATATAATCCATCCTGACTGTAATGATATTTCTTTTGTTACAGTAACAATTGTAGATAAAAATGGCAACATCGTACCAAATGCTGATAATCTTATTCAATTCTCACTTCAAGGGCAAGGTACCATTGTAGGTGTTGATAATGGTAATCCGGCCAGTCTATCTTCATTTAAAGCAAGTGATTGCAAAGCTTACAACGGTAAGTGTTTGGTGATGATTAAGAGCCAAAATATCAAGACTACACTTATTTTAAAAGCACAAAGCCTCAATTTACAAACAGGTATTGCACAGATAAAAGTACAATAGTCAATGCTACACTTATTTTTGTAGTAAAATAGTAAGATGTTCCATTATTATAGTCAAACTTTACATTGTTTCAACCTACAAGTGAATCTACTTTTACCATGTTAAATAATATTTCCTACCAAGAATTAATTATTGAGCAAAACGACACGTTACTAACGAAAAAATAATAGTTGCCTAAGTTTAATTGAGCTATATGAAAATAATTGCTAGTTTTTTTATTGTTTTCTTACTTGTAATTAACATTTGCATTGCCCAAAGTATTGACTCTTCTAAAGCTGCTTCATACACGAAAACCATTACCGAAAGAGCTAATAAAATAGTACGTCTTTTAGATATTACTGATTCAAGCAAATTTTATAAAGTACAGTCTGTTATAGTAAATCAATATAGACAATTAAGTGTAATACACGATACTGCAAATGCACAAATTAAATTAGCTAAATCTAGTGCCACAAGTAAAGACACAATAGCTGCAAATGTGGCTAAAACAGAGGCTGATAGAATGGAACAATTAAATGAGTTACACAAAACCTATTTCTCGCAATTAGCTCAATATTTATCACCTGAACAGGTTGTAAAAGTAAAAGATGGTATGACTTATAATATACTGCCCATTACTGTTAAAGCCTATCAAGAAATGTTGCCCCACATTACTGAAGCACAAAGAACACAAATTGTAACTTACTTAACCGAAGCAAGAGAATATGCTGTAGATGCAGAGTCTTCTGACAAAAAGCACGCTTGGTTTGGTAAATACAAAGGCCGAATTAATAACTACTTGTCAGCCGCTGGTATAGATATGAAAAAAGCAGGGCAAGAGTGGGAAGAACGAATAAAAGCTGCCAAACTAGCCAACCAAAAACAACCATAAACCCAACCACGTTTACATTTTAAAACAAGCCATATGAATTTAAAACGACTCACAAAACTGCTGCTTTTCTGTCTTGTAATGATAGGAAGCACTCTGTCGCTACTAGCCCAAGACAAAATCGTTAGAGGTGTAGTAACTGACAAAAAAACAAGCAAACCCCTTTCTGGTGTAAGCATTCGCGTAAAGAATGGTACACAAACTGCCGTAACAGATGATAAAGGCAGCTTTGCAATTAAGGTGCCATCGGTAGAATCTGTTATCTCAGTTTCTTATGTTGGTTATGGTATTTATGAAACAAGAGTTGGAACATCTAGTAACCTTACGATTGCACTAGACGAAGTGAGTGGTCAACTTGATGATGTAATTGTAGTTGGTTATGGTACTAAAAAGAAATCAACAGTTACAGGTTCTATTTCAACCATTAAAGCAGAAGACATTGAAGATTTGCCAGTTGCAAATCTTGGCGCTGCTTTAATAAATAGATTGCCTGGTGTTGGTGTAAATACTACTTCTGGTAAGCCAGGTGCAACAACAAGTATTAATATTAGAGGTGCATCTATTTTTGCCGGTGCCTCACTTGTAGGTGCTTCAGCAGATCCTTTGTATGTAATAGATGGTATCATTGTTCAAAAGCAAGACTTTGATAACTTAGATGCGAGCTTAGTAGAAACATTAACTTTTTTAAAAGATGCATCTGCAGCAATATATGGTGCTG
>JAAFHG010000391.1 GCA_013297585.1 Chitinophagales bacterium | reverse complement strand
ACCGCAATTTGTATTAATCCAATAACTATTAAGGGTAATGCTGCGCCTTTCCAAGCCTGCGATTTGTAAATTAAAAATCCTATAATAGCAGTTACAACAGAGAAAATTCCAATAATGAAAAATATACGTGCGTCGTTTTTTTCGGCAGTAAAATACCGTTCAATGTCGTTTTTCGTAAGCATGGCTGTTTATTAATTCGTTAGGGGCACTAAAAGTACTCACATTTTACAAATAGCAAAGATTTTGGTCACCCCTTAAACTAGGGATGCAAGAAACCCTTTATTACGTGGCGATACATTCTGAGAAAAAAAATGGGTTAAAATACCCTCTTCATTAATAATGTATTTGCAAAAGTTCCAAATAGGTGCTTGGTTGCACCAACCATTTTTTTCTCTACTCGATAGCCATTGAAAAATAGGATGCTGCAACGAACCTTTTACAACATTAGCCTTCTGTGCAATAGGAAAACTAATACCATAATTCATTCTGCAAAACTGTGCAATAGTGCTATCGTCAGCGGTTTCTTGGTTTTGAAAATCGTTAGCAGGAAAAGCAAGCATCATTACTTTGCCTTTGTATTCTGTAAATACACTTTCCAACTCATCATACTGACCAGTATAGCCGCAATCACTTGCAGTATTTACAATTACTAATTTTTGTCCCTTGTATTTGCTTAAAGGAACAACAGAACCATTATTTAGCACTACATCCAAATCATAAATAGAGTTAGGTGGCGTTACATGCGATGCATTTTTTTGTGCATCAATTTTAGAGGGAAACAATTTTCCCTTCAGCATGATTAATGGATAGATGGCTTTTAAGATGCGTTGTCTAGGAGTCATGGGTGTATTTTTTGTAGAAAACAAACTTGCTTGTAAATAAGTTGCCAAGGTCATCTTTTTTACACAGCTTTCAACAAATGATTATTTTGCGCAAATGTTTGATGAGGTTAAATTTTCACATGAGTATTTTATGCGCCAAGCTTTAAGAGAAGCAGAAGAGGCGTTTTATAAAGATGAAGTGCCCGTAGGCGCAGTGGTAGTGGTAAATAATAAAATTATTGCCAAAGGCCATAACCAAGTAGAAATGCTAAACGACAGTACAGCACATGCTGAAATATTAGCGCTAACAACTGCCTACAATGCATTTGGAAGTAAATATTTACCAGAAGCTACTTTGTACGTAACGGTAGAACCTTGCCTTATGTGTTGCGGCGCTATGTATTGGGGCAAAATTGGTAAAATTGTTTATGGCACTACCGATGAAAAAAATGGCTACAGAAAATTTACAAGCAGTAGCCCTTTACACCCAAAAACAGAAATTATATCTGGTATTTTAGCCTTTGAATGTGCCAAACTGATGAAGGATTTCTTTAAGAATAAGCGCTAAGTGTTGTTAATAAAAATGCCCCACAGCTAAATAACCGTAGGGCATTTTGTTGTAAAAGCGAATATTATTTACAGCTTTCTATTTTTAATTTCATCTACTACACCAGGATCTAATAATGTAGAAGTATCGCCTAAATTCTCGATTTCACCTTCTGCTATTTTCCTTAGAATACGGCGCATAATTTTACCACTTCTAGTTTTAGGCAAGCCGCTTACAAATTGTATTTTATCTGGTTTAGCTATTGCGCCAATTACCCTTGTTACAGTTTGCAAAATATCTTTTCGAGTTAACGCTTCATCGTTATTGTGTGAGCCATGAACTTTATCAAGCACCACATAAGCATAAATACCTTGTCCTTTAATATCGTGCGGATAGCCAACTACAGCACTTTCTATTACACCAGCGTGCATGTTTAACGCATTTTCAACTTCTGCAGTACCTATGCGGTGGCCACTCACGTTTAGCACATCATCTACCCTACCTGTAATTCTATAAAACCCTTCCTTATTTCTCAGCGCACCATCACCTGTAAAATACAAATCTTCGTACGTAGCAAAATAGTTTACACGGCAGCGCTCGTGGTCACCATAAGTAGTACGTAAAATAGAAGGCCAAGGTGCTTTAATACACAAGTTGCCACTTACAGTTTCTTCTACACCATCTTCTACAACTTCACCTTTTTCATCTACCAATACCATTTGTACACCAGGTAGTGGCAGCGTTGCCCAGCCTGGTTTTGATGGTGTAATACCAGCTATATTACTAATGAGCACACCACCAGTTTCTGTTTGCCACCACGTATCTACTATTGGACATTTTTTCTTACCAATGTTTTCATCGTACCAATGCCATGCTTCTTCATTAATTGGCTCGCCCACAGTACCTAATACTTTTAACGACGATAAATCTTTACCTTGCAAAGGCTCTAAACCAAAGCCCATCAAGCTTCTAATAGCTGTAGGTGCAGTGTATAAAATATTTACTTTGTGCTTATCTACAATATCCCAAAATCTACCCGCATTAGGATAAGTAGGCACACCTTCAAACATTAAACTTGTACCACCTGCGCTTAATGGCCCGTACACAATGTATGAGTGGCCTGTAATCCAGCCAATATCTGCTGTACAAAAATGTACCTGACCTGGCTTGTAATTAAACACATTTACAAACGTGTAATTGGTGTACACCATATAACCTGCACAAGTATGTACCACACCTTTAGGCTTACCAGTACTACCACTTGTGTACAAAATAAACAATGGATCTTCTGCGTCCATTTCCTCCGCAGGAAAGCTAACCACACCATCTTTTTCTACTTGATGTTCTGCGTGTTCCATTTCGTCTTCCCACCATACATCTCTACCTTTTAACATTGAGACAGGTGTTCTTGTACGTGTATAAACAATTACTTTCTTCACTGTTCTATTACCAATCAAGGCGTCGTCTATCACACTTTTAAGCGGTATTACTTTTTCACCACGATAAGCACCATCGCAGGTTACAATAAATTCGGCACCTGCATCGTACAATCTATCAGCTATACTTTGCGCAGAAAATCCACCAAAAATAACCGAGTGAATAGCGCCAATTCTAGCACAACCCAATACTGCATAAGCCAATTCTGGCACCATGCCCATATAAATACATACACGGTCACCTTTTTTTACACCGTTGTTTACTAATACTTGCGCAAACTGACAAACCCTTTTGTGCAAACGATTATAAGTTACAATACGTGTTCTTTCTTCAGGATTATTTGGCTCCCAAATCATAGCAGGCTTTTCGCCCATAGTTGCTAAATGCCTATCAATACAGTTTTCTGTGATATTGAGTTTGCCACCTTTAAACCATTCAATAGTTGGGTCTTTAAAGTTCCAGTTAAGCACTTTATCCCATTTTTTTCGCCAAATAAAATTTTCGGCTATTTCGCCCCAAAAGCCTTCGGGATTTTCTACACTTTTTTTGTACGCTGTTTGATATTCTTCAAACGAATTAATCTGGTAAGGATATGACATAGCTCGTTAAATACTTTTGTGATTGAGGTGATGAAGGTAATTTGATGTGGGGAATAAATAAAAGGAATTTATTAGCATTTAATACGCAATACATGACAGGGCAGCACGGTTTGTAATAGATAATGTGCTATTTTCCAAGCCTAAAACGATTTTAACTAACGCCTTATGGAATTAAACAAAAGTGCCATCCGAAAAGTAATCATGGCATCGTCAATGGGTACGCTGATAGAGTGGTACGATTTTTACATTTTTGGTAGCCTTGCACCT
>JAAFHG010000152.1 GCA_013297585.1 Chitinophagales bacterium | reverse complement strand
CTTGAACAGCCAATAGCAGACTGGACAAAGCATTTAAAGGATGATGAAAAAGTGGTATTGGTAGATGCGTTGTACGATGAACAATTAACAAAAATTGGCGAATGGCTTGAGTCGCAATACACAGGCAGCAGGTCTGTTTTTTCAATTGGGGGTTCTTCTGTAGAGATGGCTTTGGGTAAATTTTGGAATAATCAAGGCATTACCAAATCTGTTACAGAATGGCCTAAAGTTGTAAAAGCAACACCGTTATTAGTTGTGTCTGGTAGTTGTTCACCTGTAACAGCTGCACAAATTATTTGGGCAAAAGCAAATGGATTTGAAGAAGTGATTATTGACGCTATAAAAATCTGTAACGATGATTTAATAGATGCCAGCGTATTTGAACAAGTAAACAACTTTTTGAATGAAAAGAAAAATGTAATTGTTCATACAGGCACTAAACAAAAAGCGAATTTATCATCTGAGAAATTAGGAACAGCTCTTGGTTCAATTGCAAAAAAAGCAGTTAAAATAGTTGGCATAAAACGCATAATAGTTTCTGGTGGCGATACCAGTAGTTATGCTGCAAGGGCTATGGAAATTAATGCAGTTGAAATGATTGCGCCAATGGTAAAAGGTGCGCCACTGTGTAAAATTCATTCTAGTAATGCGTTGATGCATGGGGTAGAAATTAATTTTAAAGGCGGTCAAGTTGGTAGCGAGAATTATTTTGGGCTTTTTTAATGGGTAATTAACCACAGAAATAAATGAGGTAGGCACGAGTTGTATAAAACTCTGTGAATCTTTGTGTTAAAACTCTTTTTACTCTGTGGTTTAAAATATAAAAAACATAATTATGTCAAATACAAATTCCCTTTCAGGGGCTAGAGGTGAAACATTAGGATTAATTCACACATCAGCTACATTAGTTCCTGTATTTGCAGAGCTTTGTAGTAAATATTTGCCGCATGTAAAAGTGTTCAATATTGTTGATGATAGTTTGATTAAAAACACGATTGCTTGTGGCGAACTAACGCCTTCAACTTCAAAGCGTGTGGTGAATTATGCCAATTCTGCCGAAGAAGCTGGTGCAGATTTCATATTGTACACTTGCTCATCCATTGGCGCAGCCGTAGAAACTGCTAATACATTAACTGCCGTGCCTGTGTTGCGTGTTGATCAACCAATGGCTGATAAAGCGGTGCAGATGGGTAAGCGTATTGGTGTTATTGCAACGCTATCAACCACGCTTGAACCTACCAGTGATTTGGTAAGAAGAAGAGCCATTGTTGCCAATAAAGAAATTGAACTTAAATCTGTTTTATGCGATGGTGCGTTTGAAGCATTAATGAGTGGTGATGCCGCTACACATGATGCTAAAGTAGGTGCAGCCTTAAAACAATTAAGCCAAGAAGTAGATGTGATTTTACTGGCGCAAGCATCTATGGCAAGAGTTGTTGATACTTTAGATGCGGCCGATAAACGTGTACCAATTTTGGCTAGCCCAATTACCGCTATTGAATATTTAGCAACTATTTTAAACCACTAAGACACGAAGTACATAAAGTAGCACCAAGTCTTCGTGAAATTTTGTGCTTTTGTGGTTCAACTAACGCCAATGAAAAAGTTTCAACAAATCTGTTTGCTTGTTACATTACTAGCAGTTGTAGTATTAATTACTGGTATTGTTACCCATAACGAGCAATTGTACAAGCCGGCTGCAATGCTTGCTGCTATTAGTTTTGCTATTGGCCTTGGTGCTATTGAATCTTTAAAAGGCTATCAATATACCGCATGGATTATTGCGGCTGTTGTGGCAGGAATGATTTTTCCTGATACATTTAAAAGTTGGGGCGGTGTAAATTTAAGAGACAAGAAATTAATACTTGTTATCATTCAGTTGGTTATGTTTGGCATGGGCACACATATGAGTTTGAAAGATTTTAATAATCTTGGTTCAACTGGCAAGGGTGTAACTGTTGGATTGTTTTGCCATTTTTCAGTGATGCCTTTAATGGGCTGGCTGCTCACCAAAGTGTTTCATTTTGAACCAGAAATTGCCGCAGGGATTATTCTTATTGGTAGTTGCAGTAGCGGCTTGGCAAGTAATGTAATGGTGTATTTGGCAAAAGCTAATTTGGTGCTAAGTGTTATAGTTACAGCTATGGCTACATTGGTTGCACCGTTTTTAACGCCATTATTAATGAAGTTATTAGCAGGAACTTTAATAGAGATAAAGTTTATTGATATGATGATGGAAATCATCAAAATTGTGTTAGTGCCTATTAGTGCGGCATTACTACATGATTATTTAAAACGAGCCACTAACAAGCAAAAGAAAATGGTGTATACAGTAGCATCACTTTGTACTTTTTGGCTATTTATTTCATTAGTTTTTTTGCAAAACAATAGTCATGCATTGCAACAATCTATTGATATGAGTGGGTTTTTAGCTGGTGCAGTAATTGCAGGTGTTCTTTACAATATTTTGTCAACCAATATTCCTAAAATAAATTATGTCATGCCATTTATTTCCATGTTTGGTATCATCTATTTTACCACAGTTACCACTGCTGCTGGCAGAGATAATTTAATGAAAGTAGGAGTGTTGCTATTTATAGCGTCGGTTATTCACAATGCAGCTGGTTATTTTTTCGGTTATTGGTTAAGCCGTTTGTTTGGCATGGATAAAAATAGTAGTCGAACTATCGCTTTTGAAGTCGGTTTGCAAAATGGCGGCATGGCAAGTGGGTTGGCAGGTAGCATGGGCAAGTTGGGTACAGTTGGGTTGGCTGCTGCTGTTTTTAGCCCTTGGATGAATATTAGTGGCAGTATTTTAGCCAATTATTGGCGCAAAAAGCCTGTTATTGAAGCGAAGTAATTGTATGTAATCAGCAGTAGTAATGCTATTCACCACCTGTTGCAAGTTTATACTGAGTTTACGAAGTACCTACTGCAACGGTAGAATATAAATGAACTTTTATCAAAGCGTAGATAAGAACCACAACGAGAATTCGACTCAAAGTAACACAACGTTGTGAATCGTTTAGCCGTTGAGTCGTTGTGGTTAAAACAGAAAAACATGAAACAAAAATTCTTCTTTGTTGCTTTATTATTAGCTACCTGCGTAGCCAATGCACAATTAGATTATGCTAAAAGCATGGCAAAAACCATCATGCTGCAATACAAAGATTCGATGGTGGTTAAAAAATATGCCAGCCATTTAGAGCAGGATAATTTAATAAAGCCTGGGCAAACCGTAGCTCAAGCCCAAGCATCAAGACCAGCAGATTGGAACTATGAAATTGGTGTGGTGTTAATAGGATTTGAACGTTTGTTTGCCATCACGAAAGACTCAACTTTATTGCAATACAGCAAGCATATTGTAGACCATTTCATTCAGCCAGATGGTAAAATACGTACTTACAATCTAGAGGAATACAATAGCGACAATATTCCACCGGGGCGCCAGCTATTGCATTTGTACGATTTGTATAAAGAAGACAAGTACAAAATTGCCGCCCAAACCTTACGTAATCAAATAGCTTGGATGCCTCGCAACAAAGCAGGTGGTTTTTGGCACAAACTAAAATACCCATCGCAAATGTGGTTAGATGGTTTGTATATGGTAGAACCTTTTTATGCGGAATTTACTACAAAAAATAAACAACCAAAAGACTTTAACGACATCATCAACCAATTTGTGTGGATGGAAAAGTATAGCAGAGATGCCAAAACAGGTTTGCTCTATCATGGTTGGGATGAAAGTAAATTACAACGTTGGGCTAATCCTAAAACGGGCTTGTCACCTGAGTTTTGGAGCCGCAGTATGGGTTGGTACATTATGGCATTGGTAGATGTATTGGACTATTTGCCAGCCAATCATCCACGTCGAAATGAACTCATTCAAATCCTCAATCGACTGTCAAAAGCTATTGTAAAATACCAAGATGCAGCTACAGGCGTTTGGTGGCAGGTAACCAATAAAGCCAATCAAAAAGG
Organism: Chitinophagales bacterium; assembly: GCA_013297585.1. Taxonomy (GTDB): domain Bacteria; phylum Bacteroidota; class Bacteroidia; order Chitinophagales; family Chitinophagaceae; genus Parasediminibacterium. The sequence continues at coordinate 4,266 of JAAFHG010000152.1, read as the reverse complement.
TAATTATTTAGAGTCTTCTGCAACGGCCATGTTTGTGTTTGGGTTAGCAAAAGCGGTGCGTTTAGGTTATATCAGCAACACGTATTTGCCGGCAGTAAACAAAGGTTACAATGGCATGATAAAGGAATTTGTAGAGAAAGATGCTACTGGAAATTATCACTATATGAGAGCCGTAGCTGGTGCAGGTTTGGGCGGCACACCTTACCGTGATGGCAGTTACGATTATTACGTAAAAGAACCCAAACGTGATGATGATTTAAAAGCTATTGGGCCATTTATTCAAGCTTGTATAGAAATGGATTTGTTGAAAAAGAAAAATTAACCACAGAGCTAAAAGAGTAATTCACAGAGATGCACAGAGGCTCAATGAAACTCTGTGTCGAACTCATTATACTCTGTGGTTACAAAAAATAGAATGAAAAATCAAATTAAATATATTCTTAGTGCCACTTTTTGCCTTTTTGCCTTTGTGGTTCAAACAAAAGCTCAATTGGTAGATAAAACACCTGCACCAGTACCTGTTGCACCAACTATTTACAATCGTGAGCCTTATGAAGATCCATTGGTGAACGGCATTAATAGAGATGCATCAAGGGCAACGGCTTACTCGTTTGCAAGTATTGATGATGCGTTGAAAAATGATCGCACAAAGAGTGGCAGATTTATGAGTTTAAATGGTGATTGGGATTTTGCATTTGCCTTAAAACCCGGTGATGAACCTAAAGATTTTTATAAAAACAAAGTAACTGGCTGGAAGAAAATTGAAGTGCCTTCAAGTTGGGAAATGCAAGGCTACGACAAGCCGATTTATAAAAGTGCAGTATATCCTTTTCGTCCTGTTAATCCACCATATCCACCAAAAATTTATAATGGTGTTGGTTGTTATCAACGGTCGTTTTCTGTGCCAGCTCAGTGGAAAAACATGAATGTGACTTTACATTTTGGTGGTGTAAGTAGTGCGTATAAAGTGTGGGTAAATGGTCAGTTTTTAGGGTATGCAGAAGATAGTTTTTTGGGTAGTGAATTTAATATTACGCCCTACTTGCAGGAAGGTGAAAATGTAGTGTCAGTTTGGGTAATTCGTTGGAGTGATGGTAGTTTTTTAGAAGATCAGGATCAATGGCGAATGAGTGGTATTCATAGAGAAGTATTTGTACATGCTGAACCAAAATTTCGGATTGCAGACTTTTTTTATCAAACAAAATTGGACAAAAATTATCAGGATGCTTCGTTAAGTATTCGTCCAAGAATTGAAAATTTGACAGGTCATGAAATGCATGGCTATGTGTTGAAAGCTCAATTGTTTGATGCAAATGATAAAGCTGTTTTGGAGAAACCATTGAGCAAAACTGCAGATGAAATTATTAATGAAATTCATCCAAGATTAGATAGGGTGAAGTTTGGAATGTTGGAAGCAAATATTAAGAATCCTAAAAAATGGAGCACTGAAGAGCCCAATTTACACAAGCTAGTGTTAAGCCTAGAAGATAGTGCTGGCAATATTTTAGAAGTAAAAACTTGTAAACTAGGCTTTCGTTCTATTGAATTTAGAAAAGAAGATAGCAAGCTGTTGATTAATGGCAAGTTGACGTATTTGTATGGTGTTAATCGGCCCGACCATGACCTAATTTTAGGGAAAGCTTTAACAAGGGAAATTATATTACGAGACATTAGGACTATTAAGCAATTCAACTTTAATTGTGTGCGTTTAAGTCATTACCCAAGCGACCCATATTTGCTGGATTTGTGTGATGAATTTGGCATCATGGTAATAGACGAAGCCAATTTAGAAACACATGGTTTGGGTGGCAAACTCGATCATGAATCACAATGGACAGGTGCTTATGTTGATAGAGTAAGTAGGATGGCTTTGCGAGATAAAAATCATCCAAGTATTATTATGTGGAGCCTTGGAAATGAAGCAGGTAGCGGCCCAAATCATGCAGCAATGGCAGGCTGGATTAAAGACTTTGACATTACTCGTCCCTTGCATTACGAACCAGCAATGGGTAGTCCTAAAGAAGAAGGTTATATAGATCCTTCGAATTCTGCTTACTTGAAACCCAATGATCATAGCCATCGCATACAAAATCCATTAGATCAATACTATGTTGATGTGGTTAGCAGAATGTATCCTGCCATGTATACAGCGCCATTACTAGCTAACCAAAACAATGGCGACAATAGACCTATTTTCTTTTGCGAGTACGCACATGCAATGGGCAATAGTGCTGGCAATATCAAAGACTTTTGGGATCAATGGCGACAAACCAAACGCATAATTGGTGGCTGCATTTGGGAATTTAAAGATCAAGGTTTACTGAAAAAAGACAGTGATGGCAATGCTTTCATAGCTTACGGTGGCGATTTTGGCGAAAAATATTTTGATAATTTTACCATTAAAGGGTTGGTAAATAGTGATGGCAAACCAAAGAGTGTGCTATATGAATGCAAGCGAGTTTTTCAACCAATAGAATGTGAATGGAAAGATGGCAAAGTGCATATCATCAACAGAGGCAGTGTTAAAAATGTGGATGCTTATACAGCAACATTGGTAGTGAAAGAAGACGGAAAAGTTGTGTTGACAAAGCAATTGCCAGACATTCATTTGGCAGCAGAAAAGGATACTATGCTGGATATTTATAACTTCATTTCAAGAACAAATGTGAGTGATAGAGAAACCTTTGCAGAATTACATTTTACGTTAAAAGAAAATACCACTTGGGCTGCAAAAGGGTTTGAAGTTGCGAGTAATCAGTTTTTAATTTTTAATGAGAAGAAGGCGACTGACAAAAATTTAGTTGCAAATAAATTGTCTTACAAAGAAACATCGAACGACATTCTAATTACTGGCAAAGGCTTTTCTGTTGGCTTTAATAAATCAAATAAAGGCGGATTGCATTCATACATCTATAAAGGCAAACAACAAATACAACAAACGTTGCTGCCGCATTTTACAAGACCATTAACCGACAATGACAAACGAGGTTGGAAGCCTCAACGAAAATTGAAGCAATGGTACAATGATGATGTGAAATTGATAAATGTAAGTGTTGTAAAAAATGAGCAAAGGGTTACTGTTAAATATTCATACAGTTTGATTAATGATAGTGCTACGGTGCAAGTAAACTATCATGTGTATTGCAATGGTATAATCAAAGTAGATTATCAACTGAATGTAAAACGAGGCATGCCAGATATTCCTAAGATTGGTATGCAAATGGGTATTGAAAGAAGCTACGATAATATTGAATGGTATGGTAAAGGAGAGGGTGAAAACTATATTGATAAGAACTATGGCTTTGATGTTGGCATTTACAAATTACCGCTGAACGACTTCATGGAACATTATGCAGTACCACAAGAAAATGGTAACAGAACAGATATTCGCTGGTTGTTTCTTTCTAATAAAAAGCAAGAAGGCTTATTGGTTATAGCAGATAGTTTATTAAGTATGAGCGCTTCGCCATATTCTGATTCGATGGTACAAAATAGTAAGCACACCAATCAATTGAAAGATGCAGGCTTTATAAATTTGAACATTGATTTAGTACAAATGGGTGTTGGCGGTAACGATAGTTGGAGCGATGTAGCTGCACCATTAGACCAATATCAAATTAAAGCACAACCTTACAAGTATAGTTTTTACATTTTGCCTTACACCAAAGGTAAGAAAGAAATTAGTGAAGATGTTAGAAGGATTAAATACTAAGAAGTTGAACCACAACGGCACAACGACACGTCGGTTAAGTCTAAAAATTTTCGTTGTGATTCTTTGTGCCGCTAGTGTCTTTGTGGTTAAAGCCCAACAATCGCAATTAGAAAAAGACTTTTTGCATCCGCCTAAATCTGCAAAGCCTTGGGTATTTTGGTATTGGATGAATGGCAATGTGAGTAAAGAAGGTATTACAGCCGACTTAGAAGCCATGAAGCAAGTAAGACTTGGTGGTGCCTATTTAATGTTTATAAAAGATACTGTCAATCCATCAGTTTACAAGCCTGCAGTTAGTCAGTTAAGCAAGCCTTGGTTTGATATGGTAGCATTTGCCATTACTGAAGCCAAACGTTTACAACTTGAATTAGGGTTTCATATAAGTGATGGTTTTGCATTGGCTGGCGGGCCTTGGATTACGCCCGAATTATCCATGCAGAAAATAGTATGGAGTAAGCTGCAAGTTAATGATGGAAAGACTTTTAGCGATACATTGCCACAACCAAAAACAAAAGAAAATTATTACAAGGATATTGCTGTGTACGCTTACCCAA
>JAAFHG010000227.1 GCA_013297585.1 Chitinophagales bacterium | reverse complement strand
AAGTAAGGTGTGTAAGCCTTTTACAACCTGCTCTTTATTGTCATTTTTTTTCCAGTCAAGCGCTACTTGTTTCAGTTTTCGCTCCATATCTTTTAGGTAAGCCAAGCGTTCTTCTGTAATTTGGTTTTGATGTTTTAAGGTTTCTATTTGCTGTTTGTGTCGCTCTTTATTCAACACTATTTCCATTTCCTTTTTCAGCTTTTCATTCTCACGAATTAGCTTGTGTAAGTCTTTTTTCTCTACATCTAACTGTTGCAAATCTTGCTCAGTTCTATTCAATAATCTATCTAGTTTAAAATGGTCTTCATCTACCAATTTTCTAGCACGGTTAATTAAATGTTGTGGCAATCCAATACGTTCTGCAATGGAAAATGTGTAACTACTGCCAGGTTTGCCCACAATTAATTTGTACATAGGCTGTAAATGCACTTCATCAAACTGCATAGCACCATTTATAATGCCTTGCGTATGATTGGCCATTACTTTTAGGTTTAAGTAGTGCGTAGTTACAATGCCAAATGCATGTCTTCTGCCCAATTCTTCCATAATTACTTCGGCAAATGCACCACCCAAATTAGGGTCGCTACCACTACCAAGCTCATCTATAAAAAACAGCGTTTTACCATTAGCCACTTCTATAAAATGCTTCATGTGTTGCAAATGCGATGAGTAGGTACTCAACTCAAATTCAATGCTTTGTGTATCGCCAATATGTATAAACAGTTGCTTAAAAATACCCATTTGAGATGTAGGATGCACAGGTACCAGCAACCCACTTTGTAGCATAATCTGGTTCAGGCCAATCGTCTTCATGGTTACGGTTTTACCGCCAGCATTAGGGCCACTAATTACCAATATTCTGCTTTTTTCATCTAACGTTAATGTTACAGGTATTGTTTTTTTATTGGATGATTTGTTGTACAAATATAACAAAGGATGGTAAGCATCTTTTAATTCTAAATGTGCTTTATCTAGCAAATTAGGAAACTGACCATTCATATCAATAGCCAACTTTGCCTTGGCTTTAATAAAATCAAACTCGCCTACAATTTCTAAATAGCCCATCAGCAAACCAGAATATATAGATAATTTGCTGGTTAATGCTCTTAGAATACGTTGTACTTCTTTGGTTTCTTCATGCTCTAATGAAAATACTTCGTTGTTTAAGGGAATGGTTTCTTCAGGCTCAATAAATGCCGTTTTTCGGCTATCGCTTTCACCGTGTAAAATGCCTTTAACTTGTCTTTTATGCTCTGCAAAAACTGCTACAACACGTCTGCCATTGCTAAAACCTTCTTCTATTTCTGCGCTATAACCAGCTTTGTTTAGTTTAGCAACAACTTTCTCAAACATACGTCGCAACTCATTTCTACGCTTGTACAATGCCATGCGAATTTTGTATAAATCGTCGCTAGCATTATCTTTTACATTACCATTCTCATCAAGCACTTCATTAATCATTTCTACAATTACTTTCTCGTAATAAGTGTGTTCTATCACTTTGGTTAATGACGCATAAGCTTGGCGTTTTTCAGTGTCAAACCATCTAAAAATATTACTAAGATTTTCTGCCAACTTCTTAATGTGCATCCATTGTTCACTTACTAATAAGGCACCTGGAATACCAAGCAGTTTAATATCTTTTTGAATGTTTAATGAAAAATCATTAGGAAAATACAGGCTCTGCTGATACAATAATTTGTATTCGTGGGTTTGCCTTAATTCTAGCTCAATAAATTCTTTTTTGGTATGTATGCGCAGCGTATCGGCTTTTTCTTGTGCATAAACTGTTTTGCAATGATTGACCAATAATTCTTTTACCTTATCAAATTCTAATTGCTGTGCCGCCGTTTCAGGGTATAAACGCATGTTCTAATTTATGATTTGAGACCCGATAGCTATCGGGTTGGGATTTTCAATTTTCCCAATTCGTGTCATTCGTGAAATTATCTTCCAATTCGAGTAACTATTTTAAATAATCACTTATTTTTTTTGAATATCTTTTTTTACTTGCTGCCAAGTTTGTTTTTTTAGGCTAATTGGGTCTTCGCTTTCTTCTGCATCTGTGAAATATGTAATAGCTTTATGAATACCAATTTCTAAACGCTATTCAGGAAATTTATCGGAATAAAAATCAATAATTTCTTTTAATGAATAATGTTGTAACAACTCAATTAAATCCCAAAAATCTTTCTTTTTGCCTCTACCAAGAATCGCATTTATTTTCATTGCGGCAATATCTGGCGAACTATATAATCTTATGTCATCTTCAATTTCAATTACTTTCAAAAGCCTAAAAGGATGCTTTATAAAATCAACTTTTACATCTTTAATAAAACAAAAAATTCCAAAATTTGCCGTGGCTGTGTCTAAAAGAAAATCATTTTTAAACTCACGTTCAAGCGCTTTTAAAACAATAGAGAAATCAAAAGGTTGTTCCGAAAATAAATCTAAGTCTATTGAAATACGATGACCATATTTTAATGCTAACGCAGTGCCGCCAACCAATGAAAACTGTTGTAGTTCGGGCAATTGCATCAATTGCTTTAGTACGGCCAAAGTGTTGGGTTCAACTGTTTTAATTTGTAGCATCTAAAATCTGTAATTGGTCTATCAATAACTGCGGCCGCAAGGTGCAAACTCATTTCGGGCAAATATTTGGCATTTAATAAAGCTTGTGCAACTTTCTCATCGCCATAATACCGCCTGCAATTTCTAATATCAGGTACATCACCACGTTCAAACACACGTTCTATTACAAAGTTTGCCTTTGCATCATAATCTAGGTTGTCAAAATCAACATCCCAAAATATGCGTCGGTGAAATATGGGTTTTACTTTTTCCATTATTTATTGTCTGAACTGAGATTTTGTATGATTTACAAGATTTAGATGATTAAAGATACGTCAATCAAAATCATAGCAGATCATTCCTATCATTTTTAATCAGCGGTTAGTTTTAATTAGTGGTTTCCTTTTCCATCATCAAATACGCCTTAATAAATCCATCCAATTCGCCATCCATTACTGGCCCCACATTACCAACTTCATAATCTGTTCTATGGTCTTTAATCATCTTATATGGATGAAACACATAACTTCGTATTTGGCTGCCCCACTCAATTTTCTTTTTATTGCTATTGCTGGCATTTAATACTTCTTGTCGCTTACGCATTTCCTCTTCATACAATCTACTTTTTAGCATTTTCATTGCTAATTCTCGGTTTTCGCCTTGCGTTCTTGCTTGCTGACATTCAACTATAAAACCACTTGGCCCATGTTTTAATCGTACAGCAGTTTCTACCTTATTTACGTTTTGTCCGCCACTACCACCACTTCTGTAAAATGCCCATTCTAAATCAGCAGGATTAACTTCAATTTCAATGCTATCATCTATTAAAGGATACACATATACCGATGCAAATGAGGTATGTCGTCTTGCATTACTATCAAATGGCGAAATACGCACCAACCGATGCACACCACTTTCAGCCTTTAAAAAGCCATAAGCAAATGGCCCATCAAATTGCAAAGTGGCAGATTTTATACCTGCACCATCACCTTCTTGATAATCTAGCTCAGTAACTTTCCAGCCTTGCTTTTGTCCATACATGAGGTACATGCGCAATAACATATCTGCCCAATCTTGACTTTCGGTACCGCCGGCACCAGAATTAATTTGCAGAATACCCGGTAATTCGTCCTCAGGTTTGTTTAATGTGCTTTTAAATTCAGCATCCTCTACAGCAATTACGGCTGCGTCATAAGATTTCTTCACTTCTTCTTCAGTTTCGTCACCACTTTTCCAAAAGTCAAACAGTACGGCAAAGTCTTCCACAGCAGTATCAACTTGCTCGTACAACTTCATCCAAAATTCGTTTAACTTAATGTCTTTCATGGTGGCTGTAGCTCTGGCATTATCATCCCAAAAGCCAGCCGATAGCGATAATTGACGGTCTTGATCTACTTTATATTTGCGGTTAGCATAGTCAAAGAAACCTCCTCAAGACGGTAACTCTGTCTCTTATATCTTTCAATTGCTCTTGTGTCATAGTGGTGCAAGTTACTGCGTAAATTTTAAACAAAGGATGTTTCACACAAAGAAACAAAGAAGGCAAAGCACACTAGGTTTCTTCTTAATCTGTTAAAAGCAATTTTATTTGTAACTCTTATAAATCAATCTTTCAAATCCCTTAATTTCATGCTTATGAAAACATATCGTTGGGGTATTTTAGGTGCAGGTAGAATTGCTGATAAATTTTGCGAAGCACTTAATTTTATTAATGGTTCAGAAGTGTATGCCGTTGCCTCTCGTGATACAACCAATGCACAAGCTTTTGCTGCTAAACACAATGCTACTAAGTTTTACACCAGTTATATTGATTTAGCTAAAGACCCAGATATTGATATCATTTATATTGCTACGCCTCATGCGTTTCATTATGAGCATACAATGCTTTGCTTGCAACACCACAAGCATGTGCTTTGCGAAAAGCCGATGTCACTTAATAGTAAACTCAGTAGTAAAATGATTGACTTTGCGGCCAAACAAGAATTATTTTTAATAGAAGGTTTATGGACGTGTTTTATGCCATTTACCGAAAAAATAGTAAGTCTTATTACTAATGATGTGATAGGCCAAATCAAACATATTCAAGCAGATTTTGGCTTTGCTGCACCTTTTGATGCAAATGGTAGACTATTTAATAAGGCACTTGGTGGCGGCTCAGTTTTAGATATTGGTATTTATCCTATTTTTCTTGCAACGCTTATTTTAGGCGAGCCAACTACTATAAAATCATTTGTAACAAAAACAACTACTGGTGTAGATGAAACTGCTGACATATTGCTACACTATCCAAATGGTGCAACGGCACATTTGTTAAGTACCATTGCGTTTACTACACCCATTACTGCTAGTATTTTTGGTACAAAAGGTAGAATTGATATTCATAATCCTTGGTTTAAAGCTACCGATATATCTGTAATTTTAAACGATAATACAACTGAAACCTTTTCTTTCCCCCACTTATATAATGGCTTTGAATACGAAATTGAACATGTAATACAATGCCTTACATGTGGCCTGCTACAAAGCCCCCAAATGCCACATAGTTTCACCTTAAAAGTGAGTAACGTTATGGATAAAATATTATCAGCTATTATTTAATATGGGATTAAGTATGAGTATTAAATATAATTAAAGTTATTGTTGCTAGATATTACGCTTAGCGATTAAGTAACCAAGCATAAAACCCCGGAAATACCAATTTCCAATAAGCTTCATTATGTTGCCCAAGCGGACTTATTTGAGTTGTGATTTCGTAACGAGGTTTGGTTTTTAAAATCGCTTCCAATTTTGTGACATTCGTTACCATTGCAGCATCTTCTTTCGCGCCAGCATACATAAAAAATCGTGGCATTGCTGTCGTAGTAAAATTAGTAGCTTCTGTATAAATGCTAGGCGCAATCCAAAACGATGGGGAAAAAACACCGGCAGCTCCAAACACCTGTGGATAATGCATGATGGCGTAAGCACTTATCAAACCACCCATGCTGCTGCCAGCAATAAATGTAAAATCAGGCCCTTTTTTTGTACGATATTTTGTATCAATATGAGGCTTTAACGTTTGCACTAGAAAGTCCACATACAGCTTACCCTCACCTTTATTTTCTGGTGCTGCAAAAGCATTTTTTAAGCTATAATCATAAGGAGAATATTCGCTAATACGTTTATCACCACCATTATCTATACCTACCACAATACATTCTTTGCCAAGCTTTTGCTGTAAACTATCTAAACATTCATCAATACCCCATTCTGCTGCATAAGCTGTTTGTTCGTTGAACAAATTTTGCCCATCGTGCATATACAAAACAGGGTAAGTTTTGGTAGAAGATGCATAGCCTTTAGGCAAATAAATCCATATTTTACGTGTACGATTAAGTTGAGGTATTTTAAAAGCCGTATCCATCACTTTTACTTGTGGGCTAGCAGTATAACGTTTTGGTCTATCAGGATAATCGTCCTTCCAACCTGCAATGGTTACTTCTTGCGATATATCTGCATTAACATCAACAATTCTATCTGTAATATCTCTACCATCATTAGTACATTCTACTTTATCAAAACTGCCTCTAGTAAATTTAAAAGCATAATTACCTGCTGCTACATCTTTAATTACGATGCTTTTTCTACCGCCCGCAAAGGGTTTTAGCTTATACTTTTCATCTTTGGGATTCCAATTGTTAAATGTACCAGCTACATACATGTCGTCATTTTGCTTAGTGGCTACAGCAGTTACTACTAAACGTACTGAAAACTGTGCATTTACAAACAACCCAAACACTACAAAAAACAAGGATAAAGCAACCTTCTTCATTTGATAAAATTAAATAAAAC
>JAAFHG010000581.1 GCA_013297585.1 Chitinophagales bacterium | reverse complement strand
AGCTACAAGGCAAGAGGTAGCTAATGCCGACTATGTTAAAATGGCCTATAATGAGTTTTTAGAAAACACGGTTGAAGGTGGTACAATAGGCTTTGTTTTATTTACAGCATTTTTAGTAAGTCTGTTAATAGGACTACCCAAAATCAATGACTTAATAAAAAATGAATTTCAAACTTTTTATCCATTTGCTTTTGCAGGTATTGCCTGTTTTGTAGGAATGGGCTTTTTCAACTTCACAGTGCAGGCTATACCAGTAATGGTATTATTTCTTTTCTATGCAGCCGTGTGTATTAATGGGTACAAAGGCTACATTCGTTTTTCCATATCACCCATAAAAATGGTTTTGCCATTTGTATGCATTTCGGTGTTTCTTTTCTTTAAAATGTCTACCACTGCAAAGGCATATAGAACATGTAAAATAGCCAAAGAACAGGTTGATGAATTAGGCGCTGCTGTTGTTACAAAACAACTTACTGAAATTGAACCAGAACTAGATGGCTCTGTGTTTTACTTGAGGAGTTACGGTAATATTTTATTTAAGCGTAAGCAATATCACTTAGCCGAATTAAAATTTGAAAGAGCTACAAACATTAGTTCCGATCCTGAATTACTGGCAATGCTTGGTTTATGCCAATTAAAACAAGGCAATTACGATGCAGCAGAGAAAACCTATGACATTGCCCAATTTATACAGCCACATCATTTTGCCCCACGCTATGCATTAATGAAAACCTATGCCATTGCAAAGGATAGTGCCAATGCATTGCGTGTTGCCCAAAATATAGTGTCGATGGATGTGAAAATTCCATCTGAAAAGGTAGATATGTTTAAAAAATTAGCTAGTCAATTTATTCAGCAATATCAAGTAAAATAATGCTAATGGTACAAGTTTACATCAACTGTTCAACAGCTTCTTTTAAAAGGACAAATAGCATCAAAACTCGAATGCTGTTAATCGTTTTTTTGATTTGTACGCAATTATGCGTTACTGCGCAACATCAAATGGGAAGTGATATAGAAACAGTTTTACAAAAAGCGGGTGCGAATAGGCGAGAACTAGAAAGTGCTTTAGCTTTTTTTTCTAAAAAGGAAGATAGCATGCAATTAAAAGCTATGCAGTTTCTAATTAGCAATATGGACATTCATAGTTCATACAGCTACTATTGGGCAGATAGTATGGGTAGGCGAGTACCTTTCAATGAATTGGCTTATCCGGATTTTGATTCTTCCGTTAGAGCTTTTCAAAAAGTAAAAATACTAATACCAAAAATAAAGCCTGTTGCTTATGCATATAAAGATATAGACAGCATTAAAGCAGCATTTTTAATTGATAATGTACAACAAGCTTTTAAAGCTTGGAAAAGTCCGTGGGCAAACCATTTGAATTTTGATGCTTTTTGCGAATATTTATTGCCTTATCGTGCAAGTGTAGAGCCTTTACAATCTTGGCGAAATGCCTATCAGCAGAAGTTTGCATGGATACAAGATAGTGCTAGTGGCAAAACCATTGACGATGCATTAATATATTTAGGGGAAGAAACAAAAACTTGGTTCACCAATTCTTACAACATAGAAAATAGGAAAGAGCCCTTACCAAGGCTAGGAGCTTTACAATTGCTGAATAGAAAAACCGGGCCTTGTGAAGATATTGCTGACTTGGCAGTTTTTGCCCTTAGGTCTCAAGGTATACCTGTAACAAATGATATGGTCACTTATTGGGCAACTTCTACTGGTAGTCATTTCTTTAATAGCTCGCTGAATGCTAAGGGAGAGCATACAAGATTTGATATCTCTACTAGTACGGTACGACTACAAACTTTTGCCAGAGAACCAGCAAAAGTAATTAGAACCACTTACGCCAAACAGCCTTCTACTTTGGTAAATTTTGAACTTGCTGATAACATTCCTAAAGGTTTTATGCGTACACAAAATTACTTAGACGTTACAGCAGAGTATTGGCCAGTAAGAGATATAACCTGCAACCTATTGCCAAATAACCTACAAAAACCAATTGTATATGCCTGCGTTTTTAATGGCTTTCAATGGCGGCCAACATGGTGGGGCAAGGCCGTAAATGGCAATGTATTATTTACCAATATGAGTAAAGGTGCTGCTTATCTTCCTGCTTATTATGTAAATGGTAAAATAGTACCAGCAGGCTATCCTTTAGCATCTGGCTACGAGCATGAAGCCACCTTAAAACCCGACACACTGCACAAAAGAAGTGTTACCCTAAAAGAGCAAGAGAGTTATTTAAAATTTAGATCAGGGCATCTGTATAAACTATTATACTGGGATAATGCTTGGAAGCTGATTGGGCAACAAACTGCAAACGACACTACTAAGCAAATGGTATTTGATAATGTGCCAAGCAATGCTTTGCTGCTAATGTACCCAGACAATACCAACTTTAAAGAGCGCCCATTTATGGTAACTGATGAGG
>JAAFHG010000675.1 GCA_013297585.1 Chitinophagales bacterium | reverse complement strand
CGTGAGCCTGTAAAAGAGCCATTGCAAACAGGTGTTAAGGCAATTGATGCCATGATTCCTATCGGAAGAGGCCAAAGAGAATTGGTGATTGGTGACAGACAAACAGGTAAAACTGCCATTTGTGTGGATACCATCATTAACCAAAAAGAATTTTACGATGCTGGTAAGCCAGTTTATTGTATATATGTAGCGATCGGACAAAAAGCTAGTACCATTGCTGGTATTATGAAAACTTTGGAAGAGTATGGTGCAATGGCATATACTACCATTGTTGCTGCTTCTGCTAGTGATCCAGCTCCTTTACAATTCTATGCACCATTTGCTGGTGCAGCTATTGGAGAATTTTTCCGTGATACTGGTCGTCCGGCTTTAATTATCTATGATGATTTAAGTAAACAAGCAGTAGCTTACCGTGAGGTATCTTTATTACTTCGTCGTCCGCCAGGCCGTGAAGCTTATCCAGGTGATGTATTCTATTTACACAGTCGTTTGTTAGAAAGAGCTGCTAAAGTAATTGCCCGTGATGATATAGCTGCACAAATGAACGATTTACCAGCTTCTATCAAGCATTTGGTAAAAGGTGGTGGAAGTTTAACCGCTTTACCAGTTATTGAAACACAAGCAGGTGACGTATCAGCCTATATTCCTACCAACGTAATTTCAATTACTGACGGACAGATTTTCTTAGAAGGTAACTTGTTTAATGCTGGTATTCGTCCTGCTATCAATGTGGGTATAAGCGTAAGCCGTGTGGGTGGTAATGCGCAAATTAAATCAATGAAAAAAGTAGCTGGTACCTTGAAATTAGACCAGGCTTTATACAGAGAATTGGAAGCGTTCTCAAAATTTGGTGGCGACTTAGATGCGGCTACTAAAAACGTAATTGACAAAGGTGCTAGAAACGTAGAAATCTTGAAGCAATTACAATACTCTCCAATGAGTGTTGAAAAGCAAGTAGCCATTATCTACTTAGGTACTCAGGGTTTATTGAAAGAAGTAGCAGTTAAAAATGTAAAAGCATTTGAAGAGCACTTTTTAATGGAAATGGACAACAAGCATCCTGAATTGTTAGCCGAATTTAAAAAAGGTGGTTTGCCAGAAGATGGATTGAAAAAGATGGTAGAGTTAGCAAAAAGCCTTATGCCACAATACAAATAATTCAATGGAATTATACTATTAAAAAGCTGTCTGAAAAGGCAGCTTTTTTTATGTGTAAAGCTGTATACTTTACAAAAAAAGTTAGAAAAACATTCATTATTAAGCTGGATGTTAAAAAGTAAAAAAGGTAGAAGAAAAATCTGTTTCCTAGCCGAGTCTCCACAAAAAGCGTGGAAGCCCTGGTTCCTAGCCGAGTCTCCACGATGAGCATGGAAGCTTAGCAGTGGGACTCGGCGCTATCTTGGTTATTAGCTCAAATCTATTTCAACCTACTACTGATAATACATATCGGGTTGAATAATGGTTCTATTCAATTCAGTTGTAATTTTTTAAATACAATCCAACTTAAGGCACATTAATGTACTTATGTATTTGAAGCGACAATTCCCATTTTGGGTTATTGGTTCCTGGCCGAGTCTCCACAATAAGCATAGAAGCCTAGCAGTGGGACTCGGCGGTATCTTAGTTATTAGCTCAAATCTATTTCAATCTACTACTGATAATACATTATCGGGTTGAATAATGGTTGCTATTCAATTCAGTTGTAATTTTTAAATACAATTCAACTTAAGAAACAATAATGTACTTATGTATTTGAAGCGACAATTCCCATTTTGGGTTATTGGTTCCTAGCCGAGTCTCCACGATGGGCATGGAAGCCTAGCAGTGGGACTCGGCGCTATCTTGGTTATTAGCTCAAATCTATTTCAATAAACTACTGATAATAGATTATCGGGTTGAATAATGATGCTATTCAATTCGGTGTAATTTTTTAAATACAATCCAATTTAAGGCACATTAATGTACTTATGAATTTGAAGCGACAATTCCCACTTTGGGTTATTCTTTATATAGTCAATAATTAAAGGCGTTACAATAGCAGCTTTGTCCCACTCTGGTTGTAAGTATAATTTACATTGCTCATTTACTTGGGCAGCATATTTTTCTGCCCACGCAAAA
>JAAFHG010000457.1 GCA_013297585.1 Chitinophagales bacterium | reverse complement strand
TTCAGACAATCTCTTTATCTTTGCCCGATGCAAAAGCAGCGTACGGTAGCCTTTCACACATTGGGCTGTAAATTAAATTTCTCTGAAACATCTACTATTTCTCGCCTGTTAGAAACAGAAGGGTTTGCAAAAACATCTTTTGAAGAACAGGCAGACGTGTATGTCATCAACACCTGCTCTGTAACCGATAATGCAGATAAAGAGTGCAGGCATTTGGTGCGCCGTATTCAACGCAAATCACCCGAAAGTTTGGTGGTTATTACAGGCTGTTATGCGCAATTAAAACCTAAAGAAATAGCCGAAATACCTGGTGTTGACTTGGTATTAGGTGCTGCTGAGAAATTCAATATTGTGCAGCATTTGACAGACTTAACCAAAGGCGACAGTGCTAAAATATGCAGTTGCGAGATTGAAGAGGTGAGTGGTTTTACCGCTACTTATTCTATGAACGATAGAACGAGAACTTTCTTAAAAGTGCAAGACGGCTGCGATTATAATTGCTCGTTCTGTACCATACCAATGGCTCGTGGTAAAAGCCGCAGCGATAGTATTGCCAATGTAGTTAAAAATGCAGAAGAAATTGCTGCAAGCGGTACTAAAGAAATTGTATTAACAGGTATTAATTTGGGTGACTTTGGTAAAGGTCCTGATGGTGGTAAACATGAAGAAGATTTCTTTGAATTGATAAAAGCTCTAGACCAAGTTGAAGGCATAGAACGCTATAGAATATCGTCTATTGAACCTAATTTATTAACCAATGAGATGATTGCTTTTGTAGCTGAAAGCAAAAAGTTTATGCCGCATTTTCATATTCCTTTACAAAGCGGTAGTAACACCGTTTTGGGCTTAATGCGCCGCCGTTACAAGCGTGAATTGTATGCTGAACGTGTTGCCCTAATTAAAACCTTAATGCCACATTGCGCTATTGGTGTAGATGTGATTGTTGGTTTTCCTGGTGAAACCGACCCTGCATTTCAGGAAACATTTGACTTTTTGCATAGTCTAGATATTACTTACCTACACGTATTTACTTATTCTGAACGTGCTAATACGGTAGCATTAGATATTAAACCAATTGTGCCGCATAACAAGCGTTTTGACCGTAACAAAGCTTTACGCAACTTGAGTTACATGAAACAACAATACTTTAACGCACAGTTTGCAGGGCAAACACGTAAAGTGTTGTTTGAAGGATTTGATAAAAATGGTATGATGGAAGGTTATACAGACAATTATATTCGTGTAACCACACCTTACAGAACTGAATGGGCGAAGGAAATTGTGGATTGGAAATTGTAATACTGATAGGAACGCTGATGATGCTGATTGAGTGGATTTACACAGATGTTTTGCTAACTAAACCAATGCAATAGCAGCATTTAACACATCATTTATTATCTCAATTGGCATATCCTCATTCGCATCAATCAATAGAATTTTCATTTGCTTTCTATTTTCTGCTAATAAGTTGGGGTGATTAATTTGATGCCCATTCACAATGCCAATATAGGGTTGTTGGCGCTTTTTATCTACCCATAAATAACAAAATCGCTTGCCATTGTAGCAGTAAAAAGGCACACCATATTTCCATGTTTCAGTGATAGCGGTATGATGTGCCAATATATAACCACGTAAAAATTGCAAGCAACTTTTAATGGGTTCATCGTGTTTTAAAAAATAAGCGTCTATTGGTTTTAGGTTATCTAGCATTTAGGCGGGTTTATTTTTAAGCTAATTTAATCTAATAGAGTAAACAAAAAAAGCGAAGCCATTGGCTTCGCTTTTTGTTCTAATGCCAATAAGAATAATTGTGGCTAAAGCCAATGCTAAAAATTTTACTTATTAGTCAGCTAAAGCAGACTACAATTGATGCTGTTGTAGAGCTTGAGTAGTTGAATTGATTCTATAACTTGCAGTTGGCTTTAGCCAACTGGCAACAAGTTTCAGTCTTAATGGCTTTAGCCGAACAAAAGCTTATGCATTTTCCTCTTTAATATATTGCCAGCCATATTTTTTCATAAAATCATCTATTTCTTTTGAAAAAGTAATACTTGCATGATGCGCTTCTTGATTATGAATATACCCTCTTACAGCTTGTAAATGGCTTTCACTAACGCCAACAGCCCAATAATCATCTTGCCATACAAACTTATCTTTTGTAACATTATTCTTATTAATCCAAAATGAAGATTCGCCCTTAATTAATTGTACTACTTTGCTAATTGTTTGGTCTTTGCTAAGTGAGATTAAGCAATGTGCATGGTCACTATAACCATTTATGCAATCTATCCAAATATCTTTTTCGCTTGCATTTTGTTTGATGTGTTGAAAGACTGTTTTTCTTAGTTCTGACGAATGTAAATATGGATATCTGTTTTTTGTTGAGAATACCAAATGGATATGAACACTTACCCAGCTCATGGCATGATGTTTTAGTTACAGAAATATTAATGATGAAATAAAAATAATCTATTTCTTCGATTGAGAATAATTGTAGCTAAAGCCAATACCAAAGATTTAATATTTCAGTCAGCTAAAGCAGACTGCAATTGATGCTGTTGTAGAGCTTGAATAGTTTAATTGATTGTATCACTTGCAGTTGGCTTTAGCCAACTGATAAAGAGAATAAATAGTCTTATTGGCTTCAGCCAAAACACAATAAACAAAAAAGCGAAGCCATCGGCTTCGCTTTACTATTTTCACAACCTATATTTTATTCAAACAAACTATCAGTGCTTTGGCTGCTGTCATCATCAACTTCTTCTGTTGCCTCACTGTCTTCACCTTCTGTACCAAAGCCATCATCAAGACCATCTTTTAGGTCGTATTTTTCTTCTATATCGGCAAATTTATCGCCTAATAAACTCTTGGTACCATACTGTTGCGGGCCAATACCTTCTTTTCTAGAACAAGCTGGGTAACTAATTTTTGAGCTTTCTTCTTTGCTTACATTTATCAATTCTACTAAAAACGTCCAGTTTTTTGCAAAATCATACACATAAATAAACTTCTGATTGGTATCAAAAATTTCAGATGCAATTAGCGTATCAGCCATCATTAATGGCGGTGCTACATAAGTTTTGTTGTAGGCTGCAAAGCTAATTTCACGCCCACGCAACCAACTATCGTTACTGCGGTAAAAAGTAGCTTGGTGCTTATTATCAAACTCATAGCTTTTAAGAATGGCAAGGTGCAAGTCCTCAAAAGTTT
>JAAFHG010000071.1:4922-12271 GCA_013297585.1 Chitinophagales bacterium | reverse complement strand
ATACACATATTGGATTTTAAAATTACTAAGTGATGTTAGTTGCCTGATTTTACACGGCTAGCTTCATCTACACTACTTCTTTTACGTTGAGTATTACCTATTTTACCTTTACTAAAACGGTAAGTGAAGCTAATGTTTGCAACTCTGTTGTCATTTCTATTTCTAAACGTTAGGTCAATATCATCGTATTTAGCATAACCACTTGGTTGTTGTAACCAGAAAATATCTCTTATATTTAAACGAATTGACCCTTTATTTTTTAGAATCGATTTAGAAATACCTGTGCTAATCATGCCCATTGGTTGGATATACATAACGCCTTCTAAACCACCTGTACGGTAAAACCCACTTATTTCAGCATTCCATCCTTTGCCCAGTTTAAATGAATTGCTACCATTAAGCATAAACATTGGTGAACTTAAATCTACAAAAGCTTTATTTACCAATCCTTTAAAACGATTGTTGAGCAAATTAGCATACAAATTAATGTTCCACCATTTGGTAATAGGCGCTTGACCAGCAATTGCAATTCCAAATTGATCTAAAGTGGCAATATTGGCTTGTTTTACGTACGTATAATTCGAATCTGTTTGTTGTTCTATTACTTGTTGTATAATATTATTAACCTTGGTATAATTTAATGTAGTACTTAATGCACCACCCATAAATAAATGGCTCAACTCAATATTATCGCTGAACTGAGGTTTTAAACCTGGGTTACCTTGTTCAAAAGTGTATTTGTCAAGATATTCAACAAAAGGATTTAGAGATTCATAATCTGGACGATTAATTCTTCTACCATAATTTAAAGAGAATTGGTTTTTGTCGTTTAAAGTGTAGCTCACATAAGCGGTTGGAAATAGCTGTGTATACACGGTATCAAATGCGGCATTACCTATTGCAACTTTGGCCAATTGATTCCCTTTAGCATGTGTATTTTCTAAACGCAAACCTAATTGTACAGCCCATTTCTTGTTCAATTGCTTACTATAATTTACATATGCAGCATTTATATTTTCTTTGTAAATAAAATGGTTGCTTCTATATGTATTTAAGTAGGCTTGATTATTTATAACAGATTCATATTTTGCATTATTGTCGGTTTCTACATAACTCAGTTTAAAGCCAGC
Source organism: Chitinophagales bacterium (assembly GCA_013297585.1). Classification (GTDB taxonomy): domain Bacteria; phylum Bacteroidota; class Bacteroidia; order Chitinophagales; family Chitinophagaceae; genus Parasediminibacterium. Next base: position 11,141 of record JAAFHG010000071.1, on the reverse strand, counting down.
TTCAAATTTTGCACCTTTTTTCAATGGTAATGTAAAGTCCGATTTTGCGCTGTAAATATTAATAATAGTAGGTAAGTTGCTGTTTAAAGTATCGCCAGGATAAACAGGGTTGCGATTTTTATCAAAATAACTATTTATTAATTGACCATGATTTTTACCGTCATAACCCGCATAATCTATATCAACAGTAATTTCTTTACCTAAGCTATCAAATTGATGACGAAAATTGAAGTTGGTACTTAAGTTTTTAAAGTTTTGTGCTGATGGCACATCTGCAACTGTAATACTCTTCAAGGTATTAGTGGCATCAAAAATTCTAGTATCGCTGTTTCCTGTTCTTGCCGTGTGGTTGCTAAAACCATTAACCACAAAACCATATGTTGTATTTTTACTAGCAAAAAAGTCGGCACCAAATTTTGCACTGTGGCCGTTTCGCTCGTCTGTCATCAACGAATTTTGATTGAAAATAGAAACCAATTGCTTGTTGCTGTTTATAAATTTTCTTTCTAAAATTAATTCTTGAAATCCTTCTCTGTGATTGTAGCTGTAATTGCCAAACAAATTCCATTTGCCATCTCTATAGTTCATGTTTAAGCTTTGGTTGGTTTTAGGATATACACCTTGACCATAACCAACTGTTACAGAGCCATTTAAGCCTTTTAGTTTAGTTTTTTTGGTTTTAATATTAATTACCCCAGCGTTGCCTGATGCATCATATTTTGCAGGTGGGTTGGTCATTATTTCAATCTGATCTAATTGGCTAGACGTCATGCTACGCAACATATTGGCTAAATCTGCCGCACCCAAATAAGAGGGTTTTCCGTCTACCAAAACTACCACACCACTTTTGCCTTTTAGGCTAATATTACCATCTTTATCTACAGTAATGCCTGGTGATTTTTCTAAAACTTCCAAAGCTGTAGAACCAACATTGGTTACCGATGCTTCTACATTTACAATGGTTCTGTCAAGTTTAATTTCTACTAAAGGTTTTTTACTTGTAACCACTACATCGGTTAATTGCTTATCTGCAATTGTTAGTGTAATTGGCTGTAAAGTGAATTCGTTTTTAGCAGATGTCAATTCAAACACATCGCTGTAATATTTTTTATAGCCAACACTTTGTACTGCCACTAAATATTTTGCGTTAGCAATTTTTTCTATTTCAAAAATACCGTCTTTATTACTCACAGCAATTTTTACAATTAAGCTATCCTTAGCTCGTAACAAGTTTACAGTAGCGGCTTCTATTGGTTTTGCATTACCAGAAATACTACCATTTAATTTACCAGTAGTGTTTTGTGCTTGGCTAGTAAAGCTAAATAAACCAAGTGCAGTTAGTAGTGTGAAAATCTTTTTCATGATGTTATTTTGATTAGTTTATAGTTCTTGTGTTTGATTATTACAGAACAAAACTAGTTACCTTGTATTGCATAGTACATTGCTTTAGCATGAATGGTGCAATGCAAGGATAAGAGGTAAATAATACGGATTGTTTAATAATTAGAAATAAACGTGAGCGGTATTTAAACGATATGCTGAGAAAAAGGTTACAGTTTTGCTAAAAAATAAATGGCCATAACAAATATTTCTATTCATTATAGCCATTATATAGTAAACAAGTTGAATAAAACTAGTATGTAAATACCAAATACCCCCAAGCTGATAGACTTATCGGTTGACCAGTTTTTAGTGTTTCTTTCTTATTGGTAAATATTTCTATAGCTTCACCATTAATAAGGGTATTATTAATAGTTACACTTTGAGGTGTTTTAGATAAATTGGTAATAACTAATACCTTTTTACCATTATTCTCTCTTACAAAGGCATAAATAGCATCATCTGCATTGGTTGCAATTCTTGTAAAACTGGCATTTGCAGCCAATGCTTGGTTGTTGGCTCTAGCATTAAGCAAGGTTTTATAAAAATTTGCTCGTTGAAATTTACCAAATGAAATGGCATCTTTATAAAAAAAGCTAATACTATCAAGTTTAGGTTCTTCTTGGCCACTATAAATTAATGGAACACTGTTTTTTAAAGTTTGTGTAAGTACAGCAAATGGTGCATGACTTTCACCTGGCATGGTGGCATAATCTGCTTTGTTCCAACTATTTTCATCATGATTGCTTGTAAAAAATAAGCGCAATGCATTTTTAGGAAAACTCGTATCAGTTTTATTAAGGGTGCTATCTAAGGCACTCGCTTTACGATCGCCTTTAGCAATTAATTTCATCATATTAAAATCATTCCATGTGTAGGTTTCATCAAAACCTGCTGTGTGTAACCAAGGTTTATCGCCTTCGGCTAGCATAAATACATTCTTCTGACTTTTAAGGGTATCAATACATCTTTTCCAAAAAACTTCGGGTACTTCTGGTGCCACATCGCATCTAAAACCATCAATATTCGTTTCTGTAATCCAATATTTCATACTAGTAATCATGCTATCGCACATTGCAGGATTGTTGTAATTTAGCTTGCGTGTATCTGTCCAATCGAATGGCGAAACAGGCTTTTTGGTTATACTATCAAGCACATAAAAATCAGGCTGTTTTTCAAGCCAATAATGATCTGCACCTGTGTGATTTGGCACCCAATCTATTATCACTTTGAAGCCTTTATCGTGTGCTGTTGTTACTAAATCTTTCCAATCTTGCAGCGTACCATATTCTGGATTTACTGCTGTATAATTTGCAACAGCATAATAGCTACCAAGCGCACCTTTTCTATCTTTTACACTTATTGGGTTAATAGGCATAAACCAAAGTGTTTGTACCCCCATTTCTTTTAATCTGTCTAAATGTTTGGCAAATGCATTAAAAGTGCCCTCTTGTGTATACTGTCGAATATTCACTTCGTAAATATTGCCCTGCATAATCCATGCTGGATGACCGTCAATTTTTGTGGTATCGCTAGAAGTTGTGGTAGAACTTTGGTTGTTACAAGACGCAAGCACTACCAGTAAAAACGCTGCAACAAATAAATTTTTCAAGTACATAACAATGCTTTAGGTGCTAAATGTAGCTATTATTGTGTAAATAGTACACGATAATTTAGTTTAAACCAGTATTTACCGATAGAATGGTTTGCTTTACCCATAATATATAAGCTATGCACTGCTGCTAGGTTAAGTTTGTATTACTATATTGTACTTTTAAATACCCTACGCTTGAAAAAACATAAAAAATTACTTACCGTAGTAATACATACAGCCGTTTGGGGCTGTTTCTTTCTGTTACCATTTATTTTTAGACCGCAAGGGCGTGAAGTACCAATAAATATTAGCAACCGTTTTATTGCCATTTTCACTACTAATGGCGTTTTTCTTATTGCTTTTTATTATTTTAACACATTGGTATTATTACCAAAATTACTATTTAAAAAAAAATGGTTGTGGTATGCGGCTAGTATAGTGGCTTGCTTAGTTGTGTTTATGTATGTACCACGTGAAATTGCCAACCAGTTTGTGCCTCCTGAGGACTTTTCGCAAAAGATGGAAGCATTTAAGCAAAAAGAACAATTAGCAGACTCGCTTAAACAATGGAAAATGCGCCCTCGTAGCAGTGGGGGTATGCGTAGTAGCTCTCGATTTATATTTTTTCCAGGATCGAATGCCATATTTTTTTTAGTATTCTTGATTAGCACTTGCATTTCTGTAATACAACAATGGCTAAAATCTGAAGAAACTAAAAAAGAAGTAGAAACTGAGAAACTGAATACGGAATTATCGTTTCTAAAATCTCAAGTTAATCCACATTTTTTCTTCAATACGCTCAATAATATTTACTCATTAGCCGTAGTTGGTAGCGATAAAACTGCACCAGCAATAATGAAGCTTTCGGCCATTATGCGCTACATTTTAACAGATACACAAAGCGATACAGTACCGCTTGAAAACGAAGTGAATTTTATTAACAATTTCATCGATTTGCAACGTGTAAGACTGACAGACAAAGTGGTAGTTGCCTTTATTACAGAAGGTACTATTGCTAATCAACAGATAGCGCCTCTACTATTTATTCCTTTTGTAGAAAATGCATTTAAATATGGCGTTAGTACAAAAGAACATTCTACTATTTCTATCACCATTAATGCAACTGACAATGCAGTGCATTTATACACTACAAATACCATTGTAAAAGCAGATAATGGTATTTTAGATACCACAGGTATTGGTATTAATAATGTAAAAAGAAGGTTAGACTTATTGTACCCTAATAAGCATAACTTAGTAATTAGTAATGAAGGCAACCAATTTTTAGTAACCCTAGATATTACGATAAAATGATAAAATGCATAGCAATAGACGATGAACCTCTGGCGTTACAATTAATAACACAATACTGCGAAAAAGTTCCTTTTCTGCAACTGAAAAAAGTATTTACCAATCCTGATGAAGCCACCATCTACTTACATCAAAATCAAATTGATTTAATTTTTTTAGATATTCAAATGCCAGATATCAGTGGCTTACAATTTTACAAAAACTTATCGCTAGCCAATAAGCCACAAGTAATATTTACCACAGCGTTTAAAGATTATGCGGTAGATGGTTTTAATGTAGATGCGGTTGATTATTTACTAAAACCTTTTGAGTTTGACAGATTTTTAAAAGCGGTGTACAAGGCCAAAGAATACATGGAATTTTTGTCTTCGCAAGACTTACAAATGAGCTCTATTTTCATTAAAGCCAATTACGAAATGATGAAGATAAACTTGAAGGATATAGACTTGATAGAAGCCTTAGACGACTACATAAAGCTTTATATAAAACCCACACCAATACTCACTTTAATGACGCTGAAAGGCATACAAGAAAAGTTGCCTGCCAAGGAATTTATACGTATTCATCGATCGTACATAATACCAATAGCTAAGGTTGAGAAATTTAGTAAAAGCAAGGTATTTGTAGCTGGTAAAGAATTGCCAATTGGCACTAGCTATGCTGATGTGTATGATGTACTATTCCAGCGTGTAAAAACTGATTAATGGCATTTTATTTTTCAAAACCATAATCTCTTTCTACTAAACAAATGCGTGTTTTGTAACACTCGTACCATTGTTGTTTGCCTAGTTTTTGTGCTAATAAATGATCCGTTTGTTGCTTCCAAGCTTTTATCGCTTCAAGACTTTGCCAGTAAGACACCGTAATACCAATGCCATCTCTAGCACTTTCGTGACCTAGATAACCAGTTTGTTGCATGTCCAGTTCTACCATCAATGTGCTAGTTTCGTTATAACCCTCATCATCAATGGTTTTTACCGATGTAAAAATGACCGCATAATAAGGTGGTGGTGGTGTTTTGGCTATCATAAAATCATGTTTTTCTCGTAGATTGCGCCGATTAACGCAGAGAATTGTTACTTCTAAACAATTAGTGTAATTCGTGAAATTGTTTTACTAATTCGTGTTTAGAAATATAATTGAACCATTTGGCTCCAATACTGTGCTTTGTGCGCTTCACCTTGCCAAATGAAAAACTCGTGTTCAATCCCTTTTTCAGTTAAAATGTTATCTAGCAACAAGTTATTAGCTAAAAAAGCATCTGTTTCTCCAATAGCAATAATTATCTCTAGTTGTTTTAACTTATTAAGTGTAGGCTCGGTTTTTATATATGGTAAATACTGCGTAGGCTGGTGCATAAATATTTGTTGATCAATATAACCTTCAAACAAATCTTCAAAAAATGGTAATTGTATTGTTATATCATATCTACCGCTCATGCCTATTACTTTACTAAACAGTTGTGGGTATCTAAAAGCAAAGTTTACTGCATGGTAAGCACCTAAACTACACCCAGCCGATACAATATTGGGATTACTATTTTTTTGTTTAATAAAGGGTAATACTTCTGTCAGTATGTATTTTTCAAACAGTTCATGGCGCTTGATGCGCTCTGATGGATGTAGTTTTTTATTGTAAAAACTATCTTTATCTACACTATCTACACAAATAATCTGCAATTCTCTAGCATCAATCCTAGGCGCTAAAGCATCAATCACTTTCCAATCTTCATAATCGTAAAAATGTGCTGTACGTGTAGGAAAAAACAACACAGGCTTGCCTCCGTCACCAAACACCAATAATTCCATTTCCTTTTGTAAATGAGGACTGTACCATTTTTGATACTCTCTTTTAATCTCATGGCTTGTTTGGTAACTCATAACGACTTGTTTTAAATGGTTGACAATAGATGAAGTGACTTGGCTGCAAGTGTT
>JAAFHG010000071.1:0-4912 GCA_013297585.1 Chitinophagales bacterium | reverse complement strand
TGTAAATGAGGGCTATACCATTTTTGATATTCTCTTTTAATGGCATTGCTTGCTTGGTAACTCATAACGATTTTTTGTTTAAATGGTTGACAATAAATGAAGCGACTTGGCTGCAAGTGTTTCATCAATTACGCTTTTCCATAGAGCATAGCCTTTATCGTTTATGTGCAATCCCTCCGCTTCAAACAAATCTCTTCTTGGGTACTTGTTATCGTCTAGCATTTTATCGTAAATGTTTACATAAAATGTAGCATCATTCATTCTATCTATTTCTTCCGAAATAATTTTATTCGTAAATCGTATTTGGTCTATAATATTAAACCGCCTAATACTAGGCTTTATAGAAATATATGCCACAGGTATATTGCCATATTTATGCCTAATGTTAACCATTAGTTGCTTAAAAAAAACAAATACCTCTTCTGGATGCCTTCCATCACCTAAATCGTTATCACCAGCATATAGTACCATTCCTTTAGGCTGCAAACCAGCCATAATTCTATCAAAAAACCACACACATGCAGCCATTGTAGAGCCACCAAAACCTAAATTTATTGGGTGATAGTCAACAAAATCCGTTTTTAACCCTCGCCACAATCTTATTGAAGAACTACCATAAAATACCAACTCTGGCTGATATATTATAGTTTCTTTAACCAATTCAAGACGTTTCACATCTTCCTCGTACCAAAACATACACGTAACTATTTAGTAACGTAGCAAATGTAAACGCTTAGAAATAAAGACAATACATTTTAATACACACAAAAAATACGAATATCAAATATAATTGACTTTTTCATTGCAAATACTACCGCCAATAAAATTTAAACAGAATATAACAATGTAAATCATAATCATAGCTATAAAGTGAAGGACCTTTATAATAATAAATAATATTGTATAATGTATGCCTATCAGTCATATTTCTCAATTCTTCTCTCCTTCCCTATCTTCGCTAACTTATGAGTAAAGAGGTTGTTTTAAGCGGTATTCGTCCAACGGGTTTTTTGCATTTGGGCAATTATTTTGGTGCTATGCGCAATTATGTACGCATGCAAGATGAGTTTAACTGTTATTTTTTCGTGGCCAATTGGCATAGCCTTACCACACATCCTGATACCAAAGAATTACAAGCTGCTGTTCACCGTGTAATTGCAGAAAACGTGGCTTGTGGTTTAGACCCTGATAAAGTGGCTTTATATGTGCAAAGTGATGTACCTGAAATTGCAGAATTGTACCTGTACTTAAACATGCTGGCTTATAAAGGCGAACTTGAAAAAACAGTAACTTTTAAAGAAAAAGTGCGTTTAAATCCTGAAAATGTAAATGCTGGATTATTGACTTATCCTGTATTGCAAGCTGCTGATATATTAATTCACCGTGCGGTAAAAGTACCAGTGGGTAAAGACCAAGAACAGCACTTAGAAATGGCTAGAAATTTTGCGCAGCGCTTTAACCACCGTTATGGTAATGTATTGCCAGAGCCACAAGCCTTTAACTATGGTGGCGAATTGATTAAGATTTTAAACCTAGATGGTAATGGCAAAATGAGCAAGAGTGAAAACCAAATGAACACCTTGTATTTGGCTGATACCAATGACCAATTGCGTAAAAAAATAATGAAGGCAAAAACGGCCGAAACACCTGCTGAACCTAATAGCGTAAAACCAGATTTTATTGAGAATTTGTTTACACTAATGAGCCTTGTAAGTACGCCTGATACTTTAGAGAAATTTAATGCTGACTTTAATAATTGTGTTATTCGCTATGGTGATATGAAAAAGCAATTAGCAGAAGATATGATTGGTTTTATTACACCAATAAGAGAAAAAGCAGCTGATATTCAAAACAATAAAGAGCTATTAGGCAAAATAATTAAACAAGGGGCAGAAAAGGCAAGAGAAAGTGCATCTGCAACTTTAAAAGAAGTAAGGCAAGCCATAGGGATGAATTATTAGCCCTAGAAGCCCCAACCCTAAAGGGAGTTAAACACAATTGGTTTTTGTTAGAAAAATATCGTTGATATTATCTACTTTCATCGCTCAAAGATTTTTAATTTTTCATACATTAAATAATTTCCCCTTCAGGGGGATTCAGGGGCATGGCAAAGTCAAAAAAACCAAAACACGTAGCAATAGCCGGTAACATAGGTGCAGGCAAAACTACCTTAACCGAAATGTTGAGCAAGCATTATAAATGGATACCTCAGTTTGAAGATGTAGACCACAACCCTTACCTGATGGACTTTTACGACGATATGCCGCGTTGGAGTTTCAACTTACAGATATATTTTTTAAATAGTCGTTTAAACCAATTGTTAGAAATTCAACGTGGTACAGAAACGATAATTCAGGACAGAACTATTTATGAAGACGCCAACATTTTTGCCCCTAACCTACACGATATGGGCTTAATGAGTAAACGTGATTTTGAGAATTACTACCAGTTTTTTCAGACCCTAAAATCGATGGTAGAGCCTCCAGATTTATTAATTTATTTAAAAGCTTCGGTGCCTACATTGGTTGCTCAAATTCAAAAACGTGGCCGTGAATACGAAGAAAATATTCGCTTAGATTATTTGAAAAAACTAAATGAATACTATAATAAATTTATTGCTGATTATCACGAAGGGCCAGTATTAATTATTGACTGCGATAAAAATAAATTTGCAGAAAATGAAGAACATTACGGCGAAATTATTAGCAAAATAGATAGCCAATTATTTGGTTTGTTTTAAGGATTGTGATTAAATGATTGGAATGATATAATGATTTGACAATAATGCAAGAGCCCTCAACGAGTATTGTTGGGGGCTTTTTTATTGGATTTATAAATAATTGTACTGAAAAATGGTAATTCTGTCAATACAATGACAATTTTAATTCTCATTTAGTCAATACAGCATTGCGTTACATTTTTAAAAGCACTAAAAGCCTTTTAGATAGCCTTTTTATAAAACTAGCTTCGTTCTTAATGCTTATTTTGCACCCCCAAATATGATTACTCCACAAACCATAGAACAGATTAAAAACCGCCTCGATATTATAGATGTGGTGGGTGAGTTTGTGAAGCTAAAAAAGAGAGGTACTAATTATATAGGCAACTGCCCTTTTCACAATGAGAAGAGCCCTTCCTTCACTGTTTCGCCGGCTAAAGAATTGTACAAATGTTTTGGGTGTGGCAAAAGCGGCAACACCATTACGTTTGTAATGGAACACGAAAAGCTAACGTATGTAGATGCATTACGCTGGCTGGCAGGCCGTTACAATATTGAAATAGAAGAAACACAAGTAAGCGAAGCGCAAAAGCTACAGTTTGCAGTAGCTGATAGTTTGTATGTGATTAATAGCTTTGCAACCAAGTTTTTTGATACACAATTGTTTGACACACAAGATGGCCAAGCAATAGCTATGAGCTACTTAAAAGAGCGTGGTTTTAGAGAAGAAATTATTAAGAAATTTCAAATTGGTTACAACCCTCAAAGTAGAGATACGCTTGCAAAAGCCCTAATTGCCAATCAATTTAACAAGGAATTGTTACCAAAAACAGGCTTGGTTACAGTACGCAACGAAACCGAATTAGTAGATAATTATAGAGGCAGAATTATTTTTCCAATACATGGCAATACGGGTAAAATAATAGGCTTTGGTGCAAGGGTTATTGGCAAAGCAGAAAAAGCCCCCAAATACATTAACACACCTGAGAATGATATTTATGTAAAAAGTAAAATTCTCTACGGCTCTTATTTTGCAAGGGTTGCTATAGATAAAGCCGATGAATGTTTATTGGTAGAAGGTTATACCGACGTGGTAAGCTTGCACCAAGCAGGCATAGAAAATGTGGTGGCTAGTGGTGGCACATCGCTTACCATTGACCAATTGCGTTTAGTAAAAAAATACACCAATAACTTAACCATTATTTACGATGGTGATAGTGCTGGTGTAAAAGCGGCTTTGCGTGGCTTAGACATGGCTTTAGAAGAAGGCCTGAATGTAAAACTGGTATTAATTCCTGATAATGAAGACCCTGATAGTTATGTAAATAAAGTAGGCGCTACGGGCTTTAAGGATTTTATTGCGGCTAATAAAAAAGACTTCATTTTGTTTCAGCTAGAAGTGATGCTGAAAGATGCAGGTAATGATGTAAACAAGAAAAGCGATTTGGTAAATCAAATTGCTGATACCATTAGTAAGATTAACCGAGCCGAAGATTTTACCAAACAGCAAGAATACATTAAGCAATGTTCTGCCATTTTAAAAATTGATGAAGGCGGTTTAACCACGCTAGTAAATAAATACAAGCGTGACAAAGTAACAAAAGACGAGAAAAAGCAACTTCCAAAGCAGCAGCAGCCTTCATTTGATGATATAAATGCAGAATTTGTAGAACAACCTGAGGAAGTTTTAAACGACAACTCGTACTTACTTAATGTAGATGAAAAGCACGAACGTAATGTGTTGCGCATTCTGCTTGACTTTGGGTTAAATCCATTTGACGAAAATCAACGTGTGGCAGACTATGTATTTAAAGAAATGGAAGGCTTTCATTTTGACAATCCGCAGCTTGAGTTGATGCTAGAAATGTACCGCTTGCAATATAGAGACGGCTTAGAACCAAGTACCAAAACTTTTTTGTATAGCGAGGATGAAACGATACGTAATTTAACCATTGCAATCACCATTTTTCCGTACGAGTTAAATGCAGGTTGGGATAATTTAATTGATGGCAAAAAAATTACTGGGCAAGATAATAGCCACCAAGATGTAATTATGAGCCTGAACTATTACAAACTTCGCAAGATTAAGAAAATGTTCGACCAAAATCAATACGATATGGAACGAGCAGATATGGATGGGCAAATGCAACTGATTAAAATTCACAAGCACTTAAAAGACTTAGAACAACAAAT
>JAAFHG010000157.1 GCA_013297585.1 Chitinophagales bacterium | reverse complement strand
CTAGAAGAATTGCTACAAAGCACATTTCCTTTCGATAAAATTGAAGAAGTTGGTAAGGGTGTACGTGGCGCAGATTGCATTCAACTTGTACGCAATCAATTTGGTATAGAAACAGGTAAAATTATTTACGAAAGTAAGCGTACCAAAGACTTTGGTGGTGATTGGATAGAGAAATTAAAAACCGATATGCGTAATTTAGGTGCAGATGTGGCCGTAATTGTTACGCAAACTTTACCAAAAGGTATGGAGCGTTTTGGCGAAAAAGATGGTGTTTATATCTGCACATTTAGCGAAGTAAAAAGTGTGGCTTTATTACTGCGTAATGCGATTTTAAAAATATATGACGCTAAAAAAGGCCAAGAAAATAAAGGCGATAAAATGGCTTTATTGTATGATTATTTGGTAGGCAATGAGTTTATTGGCCAATGGAGTGCCATGAGAGAAGGCTTCAAAAATCTTAGAAATTTATTGCAGAAAGAACGAGATGATTTTGAAAAAAACTGGAAAAAGAAGCAGGTGATAATAGAAAAAATCATCAATAGCTCGCTACAAATTTCAGGCTCTATGGAAGGCATTTCTGGTACCGATGTTGATATTAGTTTATTGGATGAACAAGATCCATTACTATTAGATTAATAACTATGATACAAATAAATCAAGAAGACAATCAACCCAATATACCGAGCAAAAAAAAGCCCATTTATCCAATAAATAGTGATTTACGCAAATACCTAAAACATTGGGGTCGTGAAGTTAACTTACCTGTTCACTACGAAGATTTACTGCGCTTTACTTACAGCGTGCCACTAAAAGATAAGTCTGGTAAAGATGCTTATTGGGAAACAGTGTCGTACGATATGCGTGAATGGGATTATTTACGAGACGGTTTGGTAAAAGTATATGCGATTATAAAAACAGAAGGCGATTTCACGTTTATTGATCATCTAGATGTTGCTCGGATAGACTTTTGTGTGTTTGGTAATAGCCAACCTTTTCGCATTAGAATCGTCAACCGTTTTAATGGCAACTACGATCATTATTATGTAAAACGTGCCGATGCGAGCCGTGTTTACGGTTTGGAATTAGAGCATTTGCTATCGCCAAATAGAATTGCATTTTATAGCAATTATCAAACATTAATAGAAGAACATATTCCTGGAATTCCTGGTGATGAGTTTGTGAAAAATTATCTAAATCATCCAGATACTAATCAGGTTCGTTTTGCAAAAGAGTTTGTAAAGTTTAATGAACGCTGTTTTATGCGTTTATTAGGCGACATCCGCAGTTACAATTTTGTAGTAGATATTACGCCAGATATTGAGAATATTCAATACAGAATTCGTGCTATTGACTTTGACCAACAATGCTACGAAGGCAGAAAAAACCTGTACTTGCCGCAGTTTTTTAAAGAGAATTATCCATTTGTGCAAATAGTTAGCAAGCTATTAAATAAAGAATCGATTGAACAATATCAAGCTGAAGAAAGAACAAAAGTGGTGTTTCGTTTGGCGTCTTCTAGATGGCGAATTAAAGAGTTAATTGATATAATGTGTCAAGATACTATTTCAACACCTGAAAAAATAGAGAATTTAAAAACAGAGCTTGCCGATCATTTTAAGGAAATAAGCTTTTTAAAGGCAAAAACTATGGGGCAAATTGTAAAAATTCAACTAAAACAAATTCTGCTTAAGAAACTGAAATTAGTGCCTAAAAATAAAAGATACAAGCACTAATTAAATTGCCTTTTGCATCAATAAATCCGTTTGAGTATCTGTGCCCAAGACAAATTTTTCTGTGCCAAATTGTTCAAAACCAAAGCGTTTATAAAACTCAATAGCATTCGTATTTTGCTCCCAAACACCAAGCCACACAATATCTTTTTGTAGTGATATTGCTTTGTCAATACAAGTTTTCATTAATAGTTTACCAATGCCTTTGCCAATAAATTTACCTAACACATAAATTCTAGAAATACGTAAAGTATTCATATTCGGCATTTCTTCTGGATTATTTACATCAACCACTTTTGCGTAAGCACACAATTCACTGTTTTGATATACTAGATAAAATGTGTTTTTATCTTTGTTCAATTCATTTTGCGTATCTATTATATTAAAATTATTTGCCAAAAATAAATTCATATCAGCCTTGGTGTTTTGGACATTAAAAGCCTCGTAAAACGTTTGCTTACTAATGGTTGAAATTACCTGTGCGTCATCAATAGTGGCTACTTTTATCTCTAACATGGGTGCAATAGTAAACAATCATTTAACTCATTATAATCATTCAGTCATAAATCCTTCTTGGCTTACTCCTATAAAAACCTTAGTTTTGCACACCTTCTAAAAATTTGATGCCGTAACATCAAGCTAGTCCTTACAAACCCACTACCCTTTGGGTTGCCGGATGAACTTAATGTGGCCTATTATTTACTTAAATAGACACAGATGAAATTATCACAATTCAGGTTCGATTTACCACTGAATCTTATTGCACAAAACCCTACCAAACAAAGAGAAGATGCTCGTATGCTAGTTGTAGACCGTAAAACAGGTGCTATGGAAAACAAGCATTTTAAAGACATTCTTGAGTATTTTGACGACAAAGACGTATTTGTAGTAAACAATACCAAAGTATTTTCTGCTCGTATGTACGGTAGAAAAGAAAAAACGGGTGCAAAAATTGAAGTGTTTTTATTGCGTGAACTGAATAAACCCAACCGTTTATGGGACGTAATTGTTGATCCCGCAAGAAAAATTCGTGTAGGCAACAAATTGTATTTTGGTGAAAATGAAGAGCTTGTAGCAGAAGTAATTGATAACACAACGAGTCGTGGCCGTACTATTCGTTTTTTGTGGGATGAAGATGAAGAAAGCTTCAAAAAAATGTTAGATTTCTTGGGCGAAACACCTTTGCCAAAATACATTAAACGTACACCAACAGAAGAAGATAAAGAACGCTACCAAACTGTTTATGCTAAACACGAAGGTGCTGTAGCTGCGCCTACTGCTGGTTTACATTTTAGTAAAGAGTTAATTAAGCGTTGTGAAATTCAAGGTATTCGTTTTGCAGAAGTAACCTTACACACAGGTTTAGGTACTTTTAGACCAATTGAAGTAGAAGATTTAAGCAAACACAAAATGGATGCTGAATACTACCAAATTACTGAAGAAGCTGCCAATATTGTAAACAAAGCAAAACAAACTGGTCATAGAGTTTGTAGCATTGGTACCACTACTATGCGTGCTATGGAAACAAGCTTTACGGCTACTAAAATGCTTAAACCAAGTGAAGGCTGGACCAACCATTTTATTCATCCACCATACGATTTTAGTGTGGCTGATAGCTTGGTAACAAATTTCCATTTACCAAAAACAAGCTTACTAATAATGACTTGTGCTTTTGCAGGTTACGATTTAGCAATGGCTGCTTATCAAAAAGCAATAAAAGATAAATACCGTTTCTTTAGTTATGGTGATTCGTTATTGATTATTTAATAGTCATAAATATATTATTATTAATAGTTAAAAATAGTAGTTATCTGACAAGTATTTAAATAGATGACAACTTACTTTACATTTAATATCAATAGAAACGGTTACCCATATAGGTAACCGTTTTTATTTTGTGCAAATAATACAATTAAATATTTTAATTATCCTACTATGAACATTTCTCTAAATTAAGATAAAAAAAATGTGTGACATTTATTTATAAGAACTATATTTTTATGTAATTTATAAACAATTTCTACAACAACATACTTGTATTATTTCATATTTTAATTATGACATACCAAGAAACGATTAATTATCTATTTAATAAACTACCTATGTTTAGCCGCATAGGCGCAGCTGCTTTTAAAAAAGATTTAAGCAACACCATTGCGTTGTGCGAGGCATTAGGTAATCCGCAGCAACAATTAAAAACCATACACGTTGCAGGCACTAATGGCAAAGGCAGTACTAGCCATATGCTAGCTGCTGTATTGCAAAATGCAGGCTACAAAACTGGTTTATACACATCGCCACACTTACAAGATTTTAAAGAACGCATTAAGGTAAATGGGCAAATGTGCGATGAAGCATTTGTAGTAAATTTTACCAAACGCATTACGCCATTAATAGATGAGATTGAACCTTCTTTTTTCGAGATTACAGTTGCAATGGCTTTTGATTATTTTGCACAACAGCAAGTAGATATTGCCGTAATTGAGGTAGGTTTAGGTGGCAGATTAGACAGTACTAATATTATTACACCAGAGCTATCTATTATCACTAACATTGGTTACGACCATATGAACATGCTTGGCGATACTTTAGCGCTAATTGCTGGCGAAAAAGCAGGCATCATTAAACCAAATATACCCGTGGTTATTGGTGAATATTTACCAGAAACAAAACCAATATTTGAAGAAAAAGCACAGCAAGAAAACGCACCAATTGTATTTGTACAAGAAAAAAGATATGTTACAGACTTTACAAATGAACACCATCAATTAACTATAAATGTAGCCGAACACAGAAACGAAAATAGGCATAGTTATGTACTAGACTTAGCAGGTATCTATCAAACTAAAAACTTACTAACTGTTTTAGAAGCCATACACCAACTGCGCTTACAAGGCTGGCATATTGAAGAAGCCACCGCTAAAAAAGCGCTGTATAAAGTTAAAAAAATGACCGGTTTTTATGGTAGATGGCAATTAGTACACGAACATCCAAATATTGTATTTGATGTAGCACATAATGAAGATGGCATTAAACAATTAGCCGAGCAACTAGAACTATCTACTTACCAACATTTACACATAGTAATGGGCATGGTTAAAGATAAAGACATAAACAAAGTACTGCAATTACTACCCCAGTATGCCACCTATTATTTTAGCAAAGCACCCATACCAAGGGCTTTAGAAGAAACAATACTACAGGCAACGGCTTTACAATTTGGCTTAAACGGCAAGCATTACCCTACTGTGAACAATGCACTGCAAGCTGCTGTTTATGCAGCAAGTAAACAAGATTTAATTGTAGTATGTGGCAGTGTATTTATTGTTGCAGAAGCAAATATTAATGCTGTAAAATTTTAAAGAATGACTATTGCTTTTGATACCACATTGGCTACCGCCAAACAACTAGACCTGCAAGACGAATTAGCATCTTTTAAACAGCAATTTCATTTTCCAAAGCATCAAGAAAAAGATGTTATTTATTTCTGTGGCAATTCGCTAGGCTTACAACCAAAAAACGTTGAAACAGCTGTATTACAAGAACTAAATGATTGGAAAAACTTAGCTATAAGTGGCTTTGCAAAAGCAAAAAATCCCTGGCTTACTTATCAAGAATATTTAAAACCAACATTGGCCAAAATTGTAGGGGCAAAAGAAGCCGAAGTAACGGTAATGAATACCCTTACTGTGAACTTACACTTGCTAATGTTATCGTTTTATAAGCCTACAAAGCAACGGTTTGCCATTATGATGGAAGCCGGCGCTTTTCCATCAGATCAATATGCGGTAGAAACTTTGGTAAAGCATTTTGGCTTGCAGCCAAATGACATAATTATTGAAATTGCACCACGTGAAGGCGAAAAATTGTTACGCACCGAAGATATTGTTTTAGCAATAGCGCAACATGGCAAAAGCCTAGCCATGGTACTATTTGGCGGTATTAATTACTATACTGGACAGCTGTTTGATATAGCTACCATTACAGCATCGGCGCACAAAGTAGGCGCTATTGCAGGGTTTGATTTAGCGCATGTGGCAGGTAATGTACCCATACAATTACATGATTGGGATGTTGATTTTGCTTGCTGGTGCAATTACAAATATTTAAACGGTGGTCCCGGTGCCGTGGGCGGCTTGTACGTGCATGAAACATTTGCCACCAATACAAATACGCCACGCTTAGCAGGCTGGTGGGGTAACGATGAAGCCACTAGGTTTAAAATGGAAAAAAGTTTTGTACCAAAAAAAAATGCTAGCGGCTGGAATATTAGTACAGCTCAGGTTTTAAACACGGTATCGCTAAAAGCTTCGCTTGAATTGTTTGAGGTAGCCACTATAGAAAAATTACGAGCTAAAAGCATTCAACTAACCAATTATTTAGCGTTTTTATTACATCAATTACCCAATATTCAATGTGAAATTATTACCCCACAAAATGCTGAAGAACGCGGTGCGCAGTTAAGTTTGTATTTTTTACGAAATGGTAAGGCTATTCACCAAAAAATGATTGACAATGGTATTATTGTAGATTTTAGAGAACCTGGTGTAATACGTGTAGCGCCTGCACCTTTGTATTGCAGCTTTACAAATGTATATGATTTTTTTAAAATATTAAAAGATTGTTTCTAATCAATACTTCACAAAATTGTGGTTATACCAATCTTCACTCTCAGAAATCAGCATCCATTAACTACTTATAATTCTAATAGACAATAAGGCAATCAACCTCTACATTAGTTCACTTCTTTGAATGGTAATTATTTCGCCATTCATTTTTTCAACAGTAATGGTTGGTAGTTTATATTGATACGTCCATAGTAAATATTCGCATTCGTTGGTAAAATCGTTGTACTGCTTACCGTTTATTGATTTTACAACTTCGCCCATAGTTAACCCTGTTGCCGATGAATTGGGATTCATATTTTTACCAGAAATAACCAGTTTTCCATCCTGCATACTTACTCTTGCATCTAGCTGACTCATTGGTTTAATAGGTACATTTTTAAGCAATAAGTGTATAGTATTGGTACTAAAATTAAATACCACTTGCTTACTTGAACTATTAAAAAATTGTACCCCAAGTTTGGTATCGGCTTTCGCATTAAGACTTGTAGGCACTTGAGTAAACAGTGTATTACCAAAATAAATACTGTCAGATAGAAAATACGTAACATCATCTGGCTTGCCCAAACCAGTTAATCCCATAGAAGATGTAATATGTAAGCTAGCTTTTTGCTGCCCTAACTTATTTTTTGCTTCTGTAGCTAGCATCGCTACTTGTGGGTTAATCTCAAATATTTGCGTATACCCTATATCTATTAAGCAGTTTATATATTTTCTGCCATTTACTTCAAAATTAATATGTGGTCGTTTACCTTTATAAGTTAGAGGCCAAGTAACCATTAAACTATCTACCTCAAAAGGTGCATTGCTTACATACAAAACTTGCTTTTCAAAGTCTATTTTCCAGTTAAATCTTTTAATAACATCTTGCCCAAGTAATAACAAATTGGCACAGTTAAGAAAAGGCATATCAAAACTCAAGGCTTTTAAACTAACAACTTGCTTTTTACCTATAGTAAGTGATTTAATAGCTATGTTATCAATTTTAGCCACTTGTTGATTGGCATCTTCAATTTTTCTTTTGCCGCCTACAAGTTCTATTTTAGCATTCGTATTGGTATTTGTGTTAGATATGGTAGTAGCTGCACCTGTATCAAAAGCAAAATCAATAGGTACGCCATTAATATTACCCTTAAATACCAATAACCGTGTTTCTAAACTAAAAGGTATTGTATCTATGGTTACTTGCTGCGCAAATACATTTACAGAAAACAATAGACTAACAATAATGCTTGTAAAACAATGTTTCATATTGTAACGTGCTGATGAAAAAGAAATGAATATAAAGTCTTTCAAGTGGAAATATTTAATAAAGAAAAATTACTAGTGAAATTGATGTACTACTTGCCATTTACCCCCATTATACTGTTGTATAAGTGCAATATTAGTAAAAGTAAACTGTTTGGGCAGATTTACTGCTTGTATTACCTTAAAAGTAGCATTGGTACAGGTAGCATTGCGTGGATGCATAAGCGTTATATGTGGTTCTAGTAA
>JAAFHG010000044.1 GCA_013297585.1 Chitinophagales bacterium | reverse complement strand
ATAGGATTGGGGCGATAGTTTATCTTTTTTGCATATCAAGTACTATTTTTTTTGTAGCACTACTAATTTCATAACTATCTCGTAAGGCTCGAGATACCGTAGAAGTAGAAAGGCTTAATGCTTTTGCGATATCTTTTATAGTAACGGCTTCAAATTTCATCTTCTAGCAAGAGCTGTTGTTAAGGGCTAAAATTACTCCTTTTTTATTGTAGTTTGTAGTAATCATTTAAGTATAAATTATCGGGAACGATTGCGTAAATAGTGAACCATCTTGTACTGTCTGCAACTGTATTACTGTCTAATATTGTTGTTGCAAATTTAATTAGTATTAGAGGTGATTTGCTTAAGTATTATAAATTAAACGTTCTCGCTGTATGAAAAAATGTCTGCATCTTTTTGCCATCTTGTGCTTAGTCTCATCAAGTATTTGGGCACAAACTACAAAAACAATAACTGGTAAAGTTCTCGATAGCGCAGGTAAAGTATTACCTGATGCCAGTATTACTATTACAGGCACTAAAATTGGTACTACATCTGATGCTACTGGTAATTTTAGTATTAAGTATTCAAGTGATGGTAAGCCAAAGTCTTTAACGGTAAGTTATGTAGGTTATGCAACTACAACTGTTGCTATTAAAGGCGACAATATTACCGTTAAATTGGGCAAAGCTAACGATGTAGCAGCCGAAGAAGTGGTGGTAATTGGCTATCAATCTGTGCGTAGAAAAGATGTGCTAGCATCGGTATCGTCTGTAGGTGCAAAAGAGCTAAAAGATATACCTATTAACTCTGTTGCCGAAGCATTAAATGGTAGATTGGCAGGTGTAACTGCTACGACAGCAGAAGGTTCGCCAGACGCACAGGTTACTATTCGTGTACGTGGTGGTGGTTCTATTACACAAGATAATTCGCCTCTGTACATTATAGATGGTGTGCAAGTAGAAAATGGGTTATCAAATGTTGTACTACAAGATATTCAAAATATAGATGTACTTAAAGATGCAGCTGCAACGGCTATTTATGGTGCACGTGGTGCAAATGGTGTAGTAGTTATTACTACTAAAAGTGGCAAGCAAGGTAAAATGCGTGTGAGCTATAATGGATTTGTAGGGGTAAAAAACTTACCTAAAACATTAGCTGTATTAAGCCCATACGAGTTTGTAATGTACGAGTATGAAAGATCGAGAAGTGATAGTGCAGGCTTTGCAAAAAGATATGGTACCACTTGGGATACATTGGCTAATTATAAAAATGCAGCACCAATAGATTGGCAAAAAGAAGTACTTGGGCAAACTGGTTTTTCTCAATCGCACAACGTAAGTGCTAGTGGCGGTACTAAAAAAACTACTTATAATTTCAGTTACACTAATAATACTGATAGAGCAATTGTTCGTCAATCTACCTACCAACGTAATCAGCTGAATTTAAAATTAGATCACAAGCTTACTTCAAAAATAAAAATTGGTATTAGCGCAAGGTACACTAACCAGCAAGTGCTTGGTGCTGGTACATCTGATGAGCGTGGCGCATCTTACAGCCGTTTAAGAAACAGTGTAAAATATAGGCCTTATTTATCAGCAGGTATTCAAGCAGATGAAATTGACCCAGATTTGGTGGATTTAAGTGTTGGTAATGGTTTAATACTTGTAAATCCTATTCAACTTACTAATTCTGAGTATCGCAAAAAAAGTATAAGTGCGTATAATATCACTGCGAATATCAACTACAACATTACCAAAAACTTAAGCTTTAGAAGCACATTTGGTATTGATAATAGCCACCAAGTGGATAGACAGTTTGTAGATTCAATCACGTCATTTGCAATTACACAAGGTGCTGCTAAACCAATTATACGTTTAGATACATCAAATAAAAGCGTATTTACAAATTCTAACGTACTTACTTACTCAATTAAAAATATCAATAATAAACACGATTTTGATGTGCTAATAGGGCAAGAAACATACACACTTAAAACCGATGCAGTTGCAAGGCAACTTCGTTATTTTCCAACATTTACTACACCAAGTGGCGCGTTCGAAAATCAGGCCTTAGGCACCTCTTTTGCTGGTTTTCCGGTACTTGCAGAAGCTAAAGCCACCCAATTGTCGTTCTTCAGTAGAGTAAGTTATGGCTTTAAAAACAAGTATTTATTTGCGTTTAACTTACGTGCAGATGCGTCTTCTAAATTTTCTGAAAACTTACGTTGGGGTTATTTCCCATCAGCCTCTTTTGCATGGCGAATTTCTAACGAGAAATTCTTAAAAGAATCTAAATTTATTAATGACTTAAAATTAAGAGTTGGTTACGGTCAAGTAGGTAATAATAGAATAGCTGATTACTTGTTTTTAACCACATTTAATAACAATCCTTATTACTACGGTATTAACGGCCAAATTATTAATGCATATTCGTCTGCTAGTTTAGTGAACGAGAAATTGATTTGGGAAACAACTACAAACCAAAACTTAGGCTTAGATATAGCTGTACTTAAAAATAAGCTTAGCTTATCGATAGATGTATATAAAAATAGTACCAAAGACCTACTATTAAATGTACCAATTGCAGCAACTTACGGTTACTCTACACAGTTACAAAATGTGGGTAGAACGAGTAACCAAGGTGTAGAAATTCAGTTAAATGCCTTACTAGCTAAGGGTAAAAATAATTTTACTTGGAACGCTAATTTCAATATTTCGTTTAATAAAAACTTAGTAGAAGCAGTAGGCAACAATGCTACAACATTTCCTGTAAGCCCTAGCTGGAGCGTTACTGGGCAGCAAGATTATTTGGTAAAAGTAGGCGAACCATTGGGTTCAATGTATGGCTTGGTTACAGATGGTTTTTATGGGGTTGATGATTTTGATTACAATGCAACGTCACGTGTTTACTCGCTTAAAGCTGGTAAGGCCACAAGCTTTGATATTGCAGGCGCGCCACAGCCTGGTTCAATTAAGTTTAAAGATTTAAATGGTGATGGTAAAGTTACCTATGCGAATGATGCACAAATAATCGGTAATGCCAACCCTAAATTTACTGGCGGTTTAAACCAACAGTTTACTTACAAAAATTGGGATATGAGTTTGTTTTTCAACTTCTCGTATGGCAACGATATTTACAATGCTAATAAAATTGAGTTTACAAACGGATACACACAGAATTCTAATTTGCTAGCTATTATGCAAAACCGTTGGAGAACTGTAGATGCAACAGGTACTGTGGTACAATCAGTTAGTTCTTCAAATGTGGTTACAGGTGTTGCGCCAGATCAGCTAAAGGCATTAAATGCAAATGCTTCTATATGGCAGCCAATTCGTAGTACAGCGGGTTCTTTTGTGCCACATTCTTGGGCAATTGAAGATGGTTCTTTCTTGCGCTTAAACAATATTACAGTTGGTTACTCATTGCCTGTAAAAGCACTTGTAAAACTTAAAATTACCAAGTTACGTGTGTATGCAACGGCTAATAATGTTGCTGTATTAACGAGCTATTCAGGTTACGACCCTGAGGTAAGTGTAAGAAGAAGCCCATTAACACCTGGCTTAGATTACTCAGCTTATCCTAAAAGCCGCACCATTTTATTTGGTGTAAACGTATCATTTTAATTCATTTTTAAAACTTGCATAATGAAACAGCCATTGTTTAATAAATTACATAAATCACTAGCAATTGCATTGCTTAGTACCACTATTATATTTACGTCATGTAAAAAATATTTAGACCAGCAGCCCATTACAGCCGTAGGTGCAGACTTTGTTTTTAGTGATGTGCCTAATACGTTAAAAGCCTTAGCAGGTGTATATAATGCGCTAACAGGCGATCAAGGTTATGGCATTCGTTTAAGCCTTTACTATACTGTAGATACCGATGAAACACAAGGCCCAGGCGGCACAGTAGATGATGATAGAAGAGGTCTTGCACGATACGCTGCAACACCTGCCAATCTTCAAATCAATGCACCATTTAGCCAGATTTTTAGAGGTATTGAGTATGCCAATATTTGCATAGATAATATTCCTAAAATGGATTTGTATAGTAGCGGTAGCGATCAACAAAAAAAGCAATTGCAACGCATGTTGGGTGAGGCTTTAACTCTAAGAGCACAGTTTTATTTTGAGGCAATAAGAAATTGGGGCGATTTACCAGCAAATTTCGCACCAGCGTATGCGCAAGCCGCTAACGATCCATTTCCTGTAAGAACTAACAGAGACAGCATTTACAATAGGGTATTGGCTGACTTAAAAACTGCTGCTGATTTAGTACCATGGCGAAACGATTTAACAAGTATTGGTGATGCACAAGATGAAAGAATTACAAAAGGAACAATAAAAGGGCTTCGTGCAAGAATAGCTTTATTTAGAGCAGGCTATTCTTTACGCAATAATACATCTCTTATGCAAGCACCATCAGATTCTCTAACTTATTACCAGATAGCAAAAGATGAGTGTAGTGAAATTATTGCATCTGGTCAGCATGCGTTAAATCCTAGTTTCAAATCACTTTTTAGAGATCAAGTTGGTGGTAGGGTTATTGCTGATCCTCAAGGCGAATTAATGTTTCAAGTAAGTGGTATTGGTACAGCTTCTGCTGCCGATACTAAATTGGGCTATTACAACGGACCAACTGTAGGAACTTTTGGCAATAAGAGTATTAATATACTACCAACCTATTTTTATTTGTTTGATTCTACCGATACAAGAAGAGATGTAACATGTGCACCTTATAATGTTGCAGCCGATGGAGCAATAAAACTAGGGCAGGCTATTACAGCAATTGTAGATGGTAAATATAGAAGAGATTGGATTAACAATCCAGCCATACCAGCGTCTAGTGCAGCACAATACTTTAGTTTAAAATGGCAAGTTTTACGCTACGCTGATGTGTTGTTAATGTACGCTGAAGCTGAAAACAAACTAAATGGTCCTACCGCATCTGCATACAATGCCATTAACCAAGTGAGAAGAAGAGGTTATGGAAAATCTATTACAAGTGCAGATGCTACTATTGATTTATCTGGACTGAACAAAGCCACTTTTTTTGAAGCAATTGTTAAAGAACGATCTCTAGAACTTGGTGGTGAAGGTGTACGTAAATACGATTTAATTAGATGGAATTTGCTAGGGCAAAAACTAGCTGATACAAAAACTGCTTTGCTAGCAATGTCTACCGCTTCTGGTGTTTATGCAACGTTACCTACATCTATGTACTATAAAACTGGCTCTACAGCCGATGATGTGAATTTGTGGGCTAATTCTTTCTACAGAACTGCACCTACAAGTACACCAACAGGTACAACAAAAGTAACATGGCTTGGTACTGCGATCAATACAACTACGCTTGCAAGATTTGCAACAGGCTTTACTACAAATAAAAGCGAATTGCTACCAATACCTCAAGCGCAAGTAATTGCCAATTACAACTTAACTCAAAATCCAGGTTATTAAATAGCTAATAAAATCAGCCGATAAACTTTATCGGCTGATTTCCTATTCTTTTCAAAACTTGTACACTCGAATACAATTGTCTTGTCAACAATTAAAAGCTTCTAGATGCTAGTATTTGCACAACTGCATGGAAGTAAAAAAGTAAACCAATGTCGCCATACATTGAAAGCTAAAAATCTATCAGTTGTTGCAAATACTGGCTAAGGTGCTAACTATAAAAGAACACATCAACGTCACAAATACAAACCATATGAGAACATTTATTACATCTACCACTCGGGCATTTTTTTGCCTACTTTTTGCTACCGCTTTTATGCAAGTAGCAAATGCACAGTACGATAAAATAGTTGCAAAAGACGGTTCTGGTGATTACACCACCGTTCAAGCGGCCATTAATGCAGCGCCTACTAATCTTACTGTGCCTTATAAAATTTTTATAAAAAATGGTAAGTACAAAGAGAAAATAAACATACCGTCTAACAAACCTTTCTTGCAATTTATTGGCGAAAGTGTAGCCAATGTGGTATTAACCTATGATGATTATTCTGGTAAGGCGAATCCTGCAGGCGGTACATTTGGAACAAGTACATCGGCATCAGTAACCGTAAATGCGACTGATTTTACAGCCATCAATATTACGTTTGAAAATACAACAGGCGAAGCACCACAAGCGCTAGCCATAAATGTAAATGCTGATAGAGCAGCATTTAAAAATTGCCGTTTTCTAGGTGGTCAAGATACAGTACTTACCAATGCTAATGGCGGTAGAAACTATTTTAAGAACTGCTACATAGATGGTACTGTTGATTTTATTTTTGGTGGCGCTAGAGCTGTTTTTGATTCTTGTGTTATTTATGCTAAAACTCGTTCATCAGCAGGTAATTCTTATATTACTGCTGCAAATACAACATCAACCGAGCCTTATGGTTATGTTTTTAGAGACTGTAAAATTCCAGCCAATAGAGGTACTACGGTGTATTACTTAGGCCGCCCTTGGCAAAATGATGCTGGTACAGCTTTAGCATCTAAGTCTCGTACAAAAGTTCAGTTTTTGAATACTAAAATGAGTGCTAGTGTAAGAACAGATGGATGGTCTACTTGGGATGCTGGTACAGATACGAGCTTAATTACTTACGCTGAATATAAGACGCAAAAAATGGATGGCTCTTTATTAGATGTAAGTCAGCGTGTATCTTGGTCAAAACAATTGGCTGATACATCTGCTGCCAAACTAAACAATACCAATTTGTTTGGCACTTGGGATCCTTGCGCTGTCACTTCTGACTTCTGTACCTATGTGCAAGAGCCAATAGCGGTTTCAAATTTTGCTGGTGCAAAGGGTGCATCTACCACTGTTTTCAACTGGAATATCAGCTGGCCAATGACGAGTATTAAATATGAGTTGTTTAGAAGTAGTGATAGAATAGCTTTTGCCAAAATTAATGAGCAAACATCTGCTAATGATACAGCAGTGAATTTTACGTATTCTGAAGCTAACCCACCTGCTGGTCAAACCTATTACTATTATATTGTCGCATCTAAAGCTGGTTTTGCATCGCATATTACAGATACAGTTGCAATATCTAGTGTACCTACTATTAATGTATCTGGTGTTTTAGGTAGCTTTCTTCAAGGTTTAGGTACACCATCAAACTATCAGAATATTGCCATTTCAGGTGTTAATTTAACCGATAATGTTTTGATTACAATACCTGCTGGCTACGAAGTATCTTCAAATGATGGAACTTCTTGGAATAATAGCACTTCACCAATAACGCTAACACCTGTAAGCAATGCGTTGTCTTTAACAAGTCTTCGTGTACGATTAAATGGCACAGCTGTAGGAAGTTATAATGGTAATATTGTGTTATCGAGTGCAGGTGCTGCAACGATAAATGTGGTTGTTACAGGTAATATTCAAGCAGATGCTTTATTAGTATCTACAATTTTACAGTATTGGCCTTTAACGTTAAATAACCAAGATAGCACTGCGGTACGCTCTTTAGGCGTAACAGCCTCTGTACCTACTTTCAATAAACTCGTATTGTCTGATGGATCGGTGCCTGCTATTCCTGCTTACTCTGCTACACATGGGCAGGCTTATGCAGTAACTGCACCCGGTTTATGGACAACTGCAAGTGGTGGCCCTGGTGGCACTTTAAACAGAACATTTTATCAACAGTTTACTGTAACAGCAAATGCAAATGCTAGCTTACGCATAGATTCACTTGTTCTTAATAACTCATTTTACAATACATCTAGTAATACCAGATTAGCAGTTGTGTATTCGAAAACAGGGTTTACAACAGCCGATTCTACCGATGTTGCTGGCGCTTCATTTGCAACGCCTATTGCAATTGGTAACGAAACTGGTAGTAATAATGCTAACTATCGTTTGGCTTTCAATGGCGCTACTGGCATTATACTAAGTGCTGGCCAAACATTAACCTTTAGATTGTATAATAGTTGTGGTAGTGGTAGTACGGGGCGTTACGGTAAGCTTAAAAACTTGTACGTATTGGGTAATGCAACAGTTACATTGCCTGTAACACTACAATCATTTACTGCTAATGCAGAAGCTACTAGTGTTTTGTTAAATTGGGGTACTAGCAATGAAGTGAATACAAAATCATTTGTTGTAGAAAAATCTACAAATGGTAATAATTTTACTGCTATTGGTACAGTTGGTGCCAATAACAAAGCAGGAATTAATAACTATCATTTTAGCGATGTATCTGCTTTAGCAAATCTTACCTATTACCGTTTGAAAATGGTAGATAAAGATGGTGCATTTACATACAGTAAAGTTGTGGTGATTAATAGTCAATTAACTGCAAAATTCATTGCATATCCAAATCCAACTAGTAGTGTTATTACAGTCATTCATCCTAAAGCGGAGGTAAATAGTACATTAAAAGTAGTTACTGCAAATGGCCACATTGCTTTATCAAAATCAATAAGCACAGGCAGTACACAATCTTTAATTAATATTTCTACTTTAGCAGTTGGTAGTTTTACAATTGTGTTTGATGCAGATATTATACACTTGAGCACAACATTTATAAAGCAATAAATTATTTAGCTACTTATAAAAATGCTATACTTAAGAGGTATAGCATTTTTGTTTATAATTTTTGGCATCGTTTGCGTAGGTTCATTGGGTTTATTGGCTAAAAATGGTTAGACAATTTTAATTTGCTTTATCTAACAAAAAAACGCTATTATGAAAAAAAGTTTACTATGCCTGTTTGTATCCCTGACGATTTGTTTAAGTCTATCTACACTAAAAGCCCAAAATCAAGAATATTGGCGGGAAGGTTTTGAGCCATCACCTGTTATAGGCACCGCCTGCGATTTAATTACTACTTCACCAACAGCAAATGGTGGTAGTTACTTTAATGGCAATTCTGGTGTTTGGTATGGGTTTAATGTGTACCGCACCACAGGTACAGGCTGCCCAGCTGGCAATAACCATGTTAGGTATAAAAACATATCTGGTGTTACCGATTCTGGTTATTTAGTTACACCTGTAGTTAATTTTGGAATTAAAGAATTTCACTTTTTGCGAGCAAGAGCTTCAAGATCTCATTCAATTTATGTAACTACAGATACACTTGCAACCACCACCAACTGGACACTTGTGGCTACTACGCCATCAACGGCTGGTACTGGAATTTGTATTGATACTACAGTTATGATTAACTCTGCTACAGCAAGAAGACTTAAAATTATTGCAAGGCCTGGTACAGATACTGATATTGATAGTTTGTGGATTACCAGTTTTTCACAAATTCTTCCAGTAAAATTCACTAATGTCTCTTCAAGTAAAACCAATGGATTAGCCAAAATAATTTGGAATATTGAAGCTGAAATTAATGCTGCTAACTACGTTGTGGAGCGCTCAATAGATGGTACTAATTTTACTGCAATTGGTAGTATTGACGCTACGAATGCTGGTAAATACTCGTTTATAGATGCTGCAACAACTAATGCAAGTAGTTACTACCGTATTAAAGCAGTTGATAAAGATGGTTCTTTCGCTTATAGTGCTGTTGTGTTCACTGTTGCTGATACTAAAACAGCTGCTGTAACAGTGTACCCTAACCCTATTACTAATAAGCAAGTAAATGTTCAATTATCTAACTTGAGCAAGGGTAATTACAATATTGAAGTGTACAATAATTTAGGTCAAGCAATTCTATCTAAAGCCATTCAATTTGATGGCGGTACTTCATCATTGAGTTTACAATTACCTGTAAGTATTAATGCTGGGTTATACAGATTATCTTTAATTAATAGCGTTACTAAAATTAATAAAATAATTAGCGTACAATAATGCTTTGCGCATACAAATATTACGAAGAAGCGAATGCCATGGCATTCGCTTCTTCGTTGTTATCAATACAGTTAAATTAAACAGATAAATTGATGTTACGCTACAAGCTATTTTTTATTTGCATGGTGGCTACAATGGCTTTTGAGTTACCAACTAAAAAGAAAATTAAGGTATGGATGATGGGCGATAGTACGATGTGTTATTATGAAGCTTCAAGAGCACCATTGACAGGATGGGGCATGCCATTTGCAATTTTTTTCGATTCGTCTGTAGTAGTTGATAATAGGGCAAAAGGTGGTAGAAGCACTCGCACTTTTATTAGTGAAAATCGCTGGCAAGCAGTAAGCGATAGTATGCAAGCTGGTGATTATTTATTTATTCAATTTGGGCATAATGATGAAGCTAAAGAAGAGAAGTATAAAGACCGCTATACAAGCCCAGAAGACTATCGTGCAAATCTAATACGTTTCGTTACAGCTGCCAATGCAAAGCAAGTTATACCAATACTAATTACACCAGTTACTAGGCGTTATTTTGATGCGAATGGTACTATTAAACAAACGCATACTGTTTACTCTGCTATTGTAAGAGAAGTAGCTAAGGAACAAGAAGTGCCAATGATTGATTTGGATGAAATGAGCAGAAAGCTTGTTCAAGATTTGGGTAATGAGCATTCTAAATTATTTTTCAATCATTTGCAGCCGGGTGAACATCCTAACTACCCCAATGGTATTAAGGATGATACACATTTTAACGAGTTTGGCGCTAGGCAAATGGCGCAGTTAGTACTTGCAGAAATGAAACGCCAACACATTGCACTGGTCGAAAGAGTTGTTGTTCCTAAAGCAAAATAGTTTGTATTCGCAACTACACATTTCAGAATATATTTGGTAATTGGATACCTAATTAATAAATGTCAATAGAACATGTATAAACAGTTTTTTCTGCTATTAACCATACTTGCTACTAGTGTTCAAGTAATGGCACAATCCAATTCTGTATCTAAAGTGTGGGTGGCTGACAATGGTAATGGCACTTACAAAAATCCCATTATTCATGCCGATTATTCAGATCCCGATGCCATACGTGTAGGTGATGATTTCTACCTAGTAGCTTCGTCTTTTGAAGATATACCAGGCTTGCCAATATTGCATTCTAAAGATTTGGTAAACTGGACAATTATTGGTCATGCTTTATTAAAGCAGCCACCGTACAATGTATTTTCTAAACCGCAACATGGTGGTGGTGTGTGGGCGCCAAGCATTCGTTTTCAAAAAGGTGAGTTTTATATTTATTATCCCGATCCTGACTTTGGTATTTATGTAGTAAAAGCTAAAAATCCAGCTGGTCCTTGGTCTTCACCAGTTATGGTTGAAGCTGGTAAAGGGTTAATAGACCCTTGCCCTTTATGGGATGATGATGGTAAAACTTATTTGGTTCATGCGTATGCAGGTAGCCGTGCTGGTATTAAAAGCATACTGGTAGTAAAGCGTTTAAGTGATGATGGTACTAAGGTAATTGACGATGGCAAACTAGTGTTTGATGGTCATGACCAAGACCCAACTCTGGAAGGTCCTAAGTTTTATAAACGCAATGGTTACTACTATATTTTTGCCCCATCTGGTGGCGTGGCTACAGGTTGGCAATTGGCGTTACGTTCTAAAAATATTTATGGCCCTTACGAGCGTAAAGTTGTATTGGCACAAGGTACATCTACTACTAATGGCCCACACCAAGGTGCATGGGTTACTACACAAACTGGCGAAGATTGGTTTTTACATTTTCAAGATAAAGATGCCTACGGCCGCATACTGCATTTGCAACCAATGAAGTGGGTAAATAACTGGCCTGTAATGGGTATAGATAAAGATGGTGATGGCACTGGTGAACCAGTATTGGTGTACAAAAAGCCAAATGTTGGCAAGACCTATCTAATAGCTACACCTGCTGATAGCGATGAATTTAACAGCAACACTTTGGGCTTGCAATGGCAATGGATGGCCAACCCAAAAGCTACTTGGGCTTTTACCAATACTAGCAATGGCTCGCTGCGATTATTCTCTGATAAAACTGATAGCATTGCTAACATTTGGGGCGCACCTAATGTGCTGCTACAAAAGTTTCCTGCCGAAGAATTTATGGTGACTACCAAGCTAACATTTACACCAAATACAAAGCTAGAAAATGAAAAAACTGGCTTAACTGTAATGGGCTTTAGTTACGCAAGTATTGGTCTTAAAAGCAAGAAAGATGGTATTTATTTAGTGTACACTTTGTGTAAAGATGCAGATAAAGGCAAGGCTGAAAAAGAAACCGACATCATGAAAGCGCCATCTGCTACTGTGTACTGTAGGGTGAGCGTTAGTAAAGGTGCTTTGTGTCAGTTTGCTTATAGTTTCGATGGTACAAACTTTACAAAAGTGGGTGACGTATTTACCGCAGAAGTAGGCCGATGGATTGGCGCAAAAGTTGGTATTTTCTGTACCCGACAAACACAAATTAACGACTCTGGTTTTACCGATTTTGATTGGTTTAGAGTAACACCATTAAAGTAAGAAATGAAAGGTGAAAATTCGAACGCAAATGACGCTGATTGAGCGGATAAAATATGATAACATCTACCACAACAGAGAAGCAATAAACGTTTTGTTAGTTCTGGTAAAAATCAGGGAAAACCCATTGCATCCGTGTTCCTATTCTTTGCGATAACTAATAAGTGAAACGAAAATTAAGAACTTGAACCCATGATGAATAAAGAACTAAACGCTCCAGCGTGCGACGCAACGATGCTGAAAAGCATTACTACTGCTGGTTACATAAAAAAAGCAACAGCATTATTAACGATGATATTGTTGCTAGGGCAAATTGTAGTGGCACAATACAATCCACCGGGGCCACCATACCCAACGCAGTTTAAAGTGGCACTTGATGGTAGCGGCGATTTTAAAACCATTCAAGAAGCGGTAAATAGTGTGAGAGATTTGTCGCAAGTGCAAGTAAACATTTACATTAAAAAAGGGGTGTACAAAGAGAAATTGGTGATACCAAGTTGGAAAACGAATATTTCGCTGATTGGTGAGGATAAAGACAGTACGATTATTACTGGCAACGATTATTCGCAAAAGCCATTACTAACAAAAGATAATACTGGTGCTACCAAATTTAGCACTTATACATCGTACACGGTGCTTGTACAAGGTAATGATATTGCTATTGAAAATTTAACCATACAAAATACTGCTGGCAGAATAGGGCAGGCTGTGGCATTGCATGTAGAGGGCGATAGATTTATGATAAAGGATTGTAAGTTGCTTGGTAATCAAGATACGTTGTATGCAGCTACTGAAAATAGCCGTCAGTACTACAAAAATTGCTATATAGAAGGTACGACCGATTTTATTTTTGGTGAGGCAACTTGTGTGTTTCAAAGCTGCACCATTAAAAGCTTGACCAATTCATTTATTACAGCAGCCTCTACAAGGCCTAATCATCAATTTGGCTTTGTGTTTTTTGATTGTAAACTGATTGCTGATACAGCAGCTAAAAAAGTGTATCTCGGTAGGCCTTGGCGGCCAAATGCCAAAGTGGTGTTTATTAATACTGAAATGGGTAATCACATTTTAAAAGAAGGTTGGGATAACTGGCGCAACCCTGAAAATGAAAAGACGACACTTTTTGCAGAATATAATTCTACAGGTGAGGGCGCTAACGCTGAAAAT
The DNA here is from genome assembly GCA_013297585.1 of Chitinophagales bacterium. Lineage (GTDB taxonomy): Bacteria > Bacteroidota > Bacteroidia > Chitinophagales > Chitinophagaceae > Parasediminibacterium. The sequence continues at coordinate 1,447 of JAAFHG010000044.1, read as the reverse complement.
AGGGTGAAATGGAGTAAGCAATTGAGTAAAAAGGCGGCGAAATATTACAACATACAAAACATTTTTAAAGGCACTGTCATGTGGTTACCTGCTTATAACTAATTGGCATCGTTTGCGTAAATAAATAGTCCTATTGGGCTTGTAAAGGCGTTTAGTGTTTAGCATTGTCGTCTAATTTTACGTTTAAACGATTATAGCTTCATGAAAAGGTATTTGCTGGTATTTGTCTCGTTGGTTGCGGTTTCTGGTGTAATGGCGCAAGCAAAATTGCTGCCTGTACCTGTGCCTAAGTTTAAGAAAGACACTTTTAATATTGTAAAGTTTGGCGCTAAAGCAGATGGCTTGTTTTTAAATACAAAAGCCATTAACGATGCAGTGAGCGCTTGTAGTAAAAATGGTGGTGGTGTGGTATTGGTGCCTAATGGCTTTTGGCTCACTGGCCCAGTGGTGCTGCAAAGCAATGTGAACTTGCATTTAAGTAAAAATGCGTTGCTACAATTTACTGCCGATAAAACGCAATACGCTTTGCAAGAAACCTTTTGGGAAGGCGTAGCTGCTGCAAGAAATCAATCGCCTATATCTGCTGTAGGCGCTACTAACATTGCTATTACAGGCACAGGTGTAATAGATGGCAATGGTGATGCATGGCGTGCTGTAAAAAAAGATAAGCTAACAGAAACACAATGGAAAAAGCTGTTGGCTAGTGGTGGTATTTTGTCAGACGATAATAAAATATGGTATCCTTCTGTATCGTCTTTTAAGGGTTCTGCTACTAAAGAAGCTGGTGTACTAAAAGGTACTAAAAAAGCTAAAGATTTTGAAGAGATTAAAGACTTCTTGCGCCCTAATTTATTGGTATTTACCAAGTGTAAAAATGTATTGCTAGATGGTGTGACTTTTCAAAACTCACCTGCTTGGAATTTGCATCCTCTAATGTGCGAAAACCTAACCGTGAGAAATATTTACGCCAAAAATCCTTGGTATGCGCAAAATGGTGATGGTATAGATATCGAAAGCTGCAAAAACGTGTTGCTTGAAAATAGCACGTTTGATGTAGGGGATGATGGCATTTGTATAAAAAGTGGTAAAGATGAAGAAGGTCGTAAACGTGGTATGCCTACCGAAAATGTAACGGTGCGAAATTGTGTGGTATACCATGCACATGGTGGCTTTGTAATAGGTAGCGAAATGAGCGGTGGAGCAAGAAACATCAACGTTACTAACTGCACATTTATAGGTACAGATATTGGCTTACGCTTTAAAACCACAAGAGGTAGAGGTGGCGTAGTTGAGAATATTTATTGCGATAACATTAACATGAAAGACATTGCTGGCGAAGCCATTTTGTTTGACATGTATTATATGGCTAAAGACCCTGTGCCATTAGCTGGCGAACAAAGAGAAGCACCGAAAGTGGAACTATTGCCTGTAACAGAGGGCACGCCGC
>JAAFHG010000280.1 GCA_013297585.1 Chitinophagales bacterium | reverse complement strand
ACCAATAATTAAACAATTGAAATTGCAACAGCCTGAAGCCAAATTTTTAATCACTTTCTTTTCACCATCAGGTTACGAAGTACGGAAGAACTACCAAGGGGCAGATTGGATTTTTTATTTGCCAATGGATAGCGCTAAAAATGCTAAGCGCTTTTACGATATTGTAAAGCCTTCGTTGGTATTGTTTGTAAAATATGAGTTTTGGTTTTATTACTTGCAAGAAGCCAAGCAACGTCAAATTCCTTTGTTGTTAGTATCTGGTATTTTTAGAGATAACCAAGTGTTCTTTAAATGGTATGGCGATTTTTACAGAAGTATGTTAGGCAGTTTTAGTTATTTTTTCTTGCAAAATCAGGCATCGGCAGATTTACTGGCAAGTATTGGTATTACAAACAATGTTAGCGTAAGTGGCGATACACGTTTTGATCGTGTGAAAGAAATCGCAGCCCGTTTTTCGCCAATTAAGCTGATAGAAGATTTTATTGATAATGAGCCAGTAATTGTTGCAGGCAGTACTTGGCTAGATGATGATAAAGAATTACAGCATTATGCCAAAAATCATCCGCATATTAAGTTCATCATTGCCCCACACGATATTCAGCAAGGCAGAATAGATGAATGTTTGGGTTTGTATAAAAATGTGGCGTTGTACAGTGGTTTGGTCGATAGACCACAGACCATAGACGATAGTCAACCGCTTACCGTCGACCGTCTACCGTCGACTGTGGACGGCTTCACAGCAAACATTCTTCTCATCAACAACATTGGCTTACTGAGCAAACTCTACCATTACGCAACTATTTGTTTTGTAGGTGGTGGTTTTGGTAATGAGGGTATTCACAATGTTTTAGAAGCGGCTGTGTATGGCAAGCCTGTGGTATTTGGCCCTGTGTACGATAAATACATTGAAGCAGAAGAACTGATAGAAGCAGGTGGCGGTTTTACGGTAGATAATGCATTAGAGCTAGAAGCGTTGTTTAACCAATTATTAGAAGATAAAACTGCTTATACAAAAGCATGTTCTGATGCAGGTAATTATGTTGCTAGTAAAGTGGGTGCTACCGATGAGATTGTTGGGTATATTACTTCCATTCTTTAGAAAGTAATTTACAAGCTGTGTGGATTTATGCATGTTAATCCAATAATTTGTTTGAAATCATTGGTATTCCTGCTTATCAAAACAAGATTATGAGTTAATGCAGTGGCAGCGATAATAGCATCTGGTGTTTTAATTTTATACAATTGCCTTAGTGTAATTGTTGCATTAATTACGGCTTCATCTAATGGATATTGCTCGGTGCTATCTATAAAAGGTTGTAACCGTAATAATTGATTTGGTGAGGCTTTATACCAACCTAATACTTCAATACGTGTAATAATAGAAATTGATGGAATAATATTATCCATGAATGCTTCGCCCTTTGTAGGTAGAATGTTACCTAAGTAGTCAATAACAGCATTTGTATCTATTAAATACTGTCTTTCCATTCTTCTCGGCTTTTTGAGACTAAATCTTGCAATTCAGTTGCTTCTTTTTTACTTAACAAGCCTTTATAAGCAGACATTGTAAGCGGTTTTGTAGGTTTTATATCTATTAGCTCATCCACCTTATACACTAATACTTCAACATGCTTGCCGATATAATCATCTGGCACTTTTATAGAAATATTGCCATCCGTTGGTGTTACATGTGTTTTTATCATGGTTATAATTTGTATTTGCTAATGTACACAAATGTAACATTTCCTCTCAATCACCGCCAATCATCCCAATCACCAATAATCAGCGGTTAATATTACGAAAACCTTCTTCCCACCAATTGATCAAACAATTTCACCGCAGGGCTACCTTCTTGCCAGCCAAGTTTTACTTTAAGTTCTCTTTGTATCCAAAATATCGCTTCAGGTAATATGCTAAACCCTTGAATTGTTTTCAGGCTGCGTTCGTACATCGCTTCATCACCTCTAAATAGCTCGTTAATAAACAAGTATCTGTCGTTTACATTAATGGCTTTTTTCAAATCTTTAATGGGACTTCTTTCAAGCACCGTGGCTACTTCTAATTCTTTGGCTTGCCATTTAGTATTTACATTTTCTTCTTCCGTCATCATCACGTCGTTTAAGGCAAATACTTCTTTTGGCTCTTGAAATGCTACTGTAGGTAAGTTGGCAAATGCATCGTCAAAAAACAGATGGTGTTTAAAAGCCACCGCTTCTTCTTTGGCCACAATTTCTTCTTCGGCTATAAAATCCTCTGTATCTAATGGTTGTGGTATTTCTTCAATTTTCGCTTCAGCGGTTGGTGCAACATAGTCTTGCTGCTGCCTGTAAGGCATGGTTACAGCTACTTTGCCGCTTGGTTGTTGCAAGTGCTTTTCCTGCAATTCTATCACTAGCATTTGTGCAGTTATAAGCAACCTATCGTTACCAGCTTGTTGGTCAAGCTGTTCTTTCAATCTGTTAATAAGAAGCTGTATCTTTTCCATAAGATGTGATATTTTTGGCGTTTTAATAAAGCAATCTATTTACTAACGTTTTTTACTACAATATATTTTACATGTTTATAGAACCAAGTTTAAGTGGCGAAAGAAGGGGCTGGATTGAAGTGATTTGTGGCAGTATGTTTAGCGGTAAAACCGAAGAACTCATTCGTCGATTGAAACGTGTAAAAATTGCCAACTTAAAGGTAGAGATTTTTAAGCCAGCCATCGATGTGCGGTACGATGAAAACAATGTGGTAAGCCACGATGCCAATGCCATACAATCCACACCTATCGATAATTCGCAAACCATTTTGTTGTTGGCGCAAGATGTAGATGTGGTAGGTATAGACGAGGCGCAATTTTTTGATGACCAGATAATGAATGTGTGCCAAACCCTTGCGCTGCGTGGCATTCGTGTAATTGTTGCAGGTTTAGATATGGATTATAAAGGTCAACCTTTTGGGCAAATGCCTAACCTTTTGTCAATAGCTGATTATATTACAAAATTGCATGCTATATGTGTAAGGTGTGGCCATATTGCTAATGTGTCGTACCGTAAAACCGCAGAAGGTGGCCAAGTATTACTAGGCGAAAAAGATACCTACGAGCCTCGCTGTTGGAAATGTTTTGCCGAAGGCGCCGATGCTAAGCAGATTATATAAATACTTGTACTTCTGGGAGTTTATTTTACTATTGTAAATATGTTGTTCTTCATGAACTTTTACCATTTCAGCTCCAATTTTTTATAATGACATCTTGCTCTTAGAAGTATTTATTATGTTGAAGTTGTTTAGCATTTTATCTTTTGAGAAAGGTGTTGTTGATTGCTTGTTTTTACAGCCTCTTGGGTTACCTTTCACATTCAACTCGATTGCTTTTTCGTCACAATTTCTCTTAAAACTTTTACTGTCAAACCCTGCATCGGCATTCATAAAAACACCTGTCATTGATATGCTGGCTGTTTCCAGAAAAGCAATCATATCATCAAATATTTTATTGATTTTGTACAAGTCATTGTGATTGCCACATTGAGGTCTACCTATTGTTAAGGGCAACCATCGTTATCACATAAAATCAAGCTATTGCAGGTTTCGCACTACTTTCGACCTTGATAGCCTACACTTCACCACCTCTTTTGCAAGGTGTATGTGTGCCTCAAACTGAGTAGTTGATAAATCCAACAAATACTTGTTCGACTGCAACAATTGTTGCCAAACTTTCAAAAAACTGCCACCCTTGCACCACTTATTGAAGTAGTAATAAATCGTTTGCCAAGGAACTGCTGTTTCAAAAAAATCTCTTGTACTTAACTCTCGCCTGCCGATAGCTATCGGCAGTGTACCTGTTCTTAACCTTTTCAAGATTAAAAGGAACACTTTCACTAAACACAAACCGCTTTTATTACCTCGCTTGCCTACACTTAAATATGGTAATACCAAGGTTTTTTAATCTTAATTTCTCTTTGAACCTCCACTTGTAGGCTTCCGATTTTTTGCTAAAACCAGTAACTGTTGGGGTTCTACTTTATTTTATTACCCTAAAATAATTTCAAACAACTTCAATGTTTTTTTTTTAAATAAGTTGTTTGCGTTATAAAAGTATTGCGTCCAAGTGTAAAATAAAAGTTATAAGTACACATTTTTTATGCTGTGTAGTAAATTATTTACAGCATGTATAGAATAAATTAGGCTATGCAGTAAATTATTTTGTTTATGCATAAAATTTATTTTCCTGTGCAATATTTTAAAAACAACATGCAGACTCTTAAAAGGAATAAGTAGACAATTAAATAGCTAGTGCACTAAATACAAGCGGCTATATTATTAATTTAAGTGGCTGTGAGTACTTGTGGCACTACCATGCAATAAATAGTGGCAGACCGACTTGATGGTAGGGCAGATGAAACATCCGCTTTATCTTTACTTCGAGATGCCGCAAGCGAACATCACGAAGAGCGAGATTGGTACACTTTGTATTGTGGCTGCATTTGTTCTAGTAAATTAGCAACACTCATTCGTAGTATATCTGTATCATCTACAAAAGCAATAGAGCAAGCCATAAATTCCCTTTTTAATTTTAAACAGTGATAGCATGGCTGACAGATTCGTAGGAATCTGTCAGCCAACACATGTGTTCATTAATAATTTACTTAGGGGGAATACGAACATACAATAAATAGCAATTGCATTGTTTAGTTACAATTTCTTAATCCCATCTACGTATAAATACGTAGAAAACTATTCAAAAATGTGCTGTATTATTGCAATAGAAAATATTAATTGGATTTGAAAAAATTATACAATACTAATATGCCATACAACAGATATAAATACCTGCTGGTTATCTCACTTTGGTTTTGCATTGCAGAAAGGAGCTATGCACAATATACAACTAATATAGTTGATACTACCAATGCCACAACTCTAGTTCAAAAGCAATTTTGGCTCCCTGCCGATGGAAATGTAAAAACTGTTCAGGTAAGCCAATTGATACCAGTACAAAAAGGCGATTCATTTTAAATAAGAACAAACCTTGTTTACGTAAAAAAGAAAACTTTTTTTGGTAAAGCACTTAAAATAGTGGGGCTTGCAGCGGCCACTTATAAGGCAACTGAAGTCACAGGTATCAATAAGTTTGGTGAAACCAGTCCTAAGGTAGGCGTACTGCCTTATGTAGGGTTGGGCATGGCACTAACTGCAGACCGTATATTTACTAGAAAGGTTTACCGTAATACATCTCTAAGCTATCTTATTTACAATGCAGATACCACGCTGGTAACCCAGGGTGAGGTACAAAAATTAAAGAAAAAAGAACCCCTTGAAGCAAAGGGCATTATAACAGAGGATGGTTTTCTTAAAGTGGTAATACATAATGGCACATCTATGCCTGCTGCTGATATTGTTATTAACCTTTTTCCAAAAAAAATTGATACAATTGAAGATTTACCTGTATTGCTGAAGGAAGAGCCTATTGTTCGGCTGCCTGTAGAAAGCAGTTTGCTGTACAGGGAAATACCTTTAATATATCCTGTTAAAGCTGGCGGTATTAACTGGA
>JAAFHG010000608.1 GCA_013297585.1 Chitinophagales bacterium | reverse complement strand
ACCGCACTACAGAGCAGGTGTATGGTTTTGCTAAAGATAAATTTACCAATGGCGCTGTTTCTCCGCTTTTAAAATACCATACCAAGGACTGGTTATTTATGCAAACCACTTATGCCCAAGAGGGTAAATTGGGCTTGGGCAAAGTATTTAATAGAAAAATAAATCAATTTGGGTTGGGTAAAGCCAATGTAAATACAGGAAATTGGGAATCTCTAGACGAAACCACTCTTCTAGCTGCTGAAAGCCCAGCAGAAAACTTAACTATTGATAATCAATTTTTATATATAGCTCCATTAGCATCAGAAACCATTTTGTTTGAAGGTTTGGTAGAAAATGCTTCAACTTCTGTTTCCAATTTAAACGAAAAGGTATATGTGGTAGACCAAACCATTAGCTGGAACTATGATAACAACAGCTTCGGTTCACCAATAACTGCTTGGTACAGTAACGAAGTGCCTTTTGCCAAAAGTATTTTATATAACGCCATGAATAACGGCATATCAACCACTTTTTTAAATACAATTTTAGAGTTAAATGCAAATCATACCTTTAGGGTAGAAGCGGTTTATAAAGAGCCAAATTTTAATGATTACTTAGTGGGGCTTGCAACAACCTCTATCACTTACCAAAATAATGAAACTGGAAGCATGTATAGCCGTAAAACCGAAGCGGAATATTCCAATTTGGGCGACATCACTCAAATCAAACAATACCTAAACGAAGGCGGAACAGAGAAATTTGCTCAAACTGATTTTGAGTACGATGCCTACGGAAACATCACCAAAAAAACAACACCCATTAAAAAAGATATAACAGATGCAAATAGCGAGAGATTCACGGTAGAATATCGGTACGAAGGAGATTTAAACCAGTATATAGAAAGAGTACAGGACAGTTATGGATATACGAGTCGTACAGAGAAGTACAATTACGTATTTGGGATGCCACTAGAAACAGAAGATATGAACGGGTTAAAGATGATATGGGAGATAGACAATGTGGGCAGAATAGTAAAAATAATTGCACCCAACGAGTTAGTAGCAAAAAAAGCTTACACCATACAGTTTGAATATTTTCCGTTTGGTGTTAATCAACAGGGGCAGGCGAGTGACAGCCAAGGTACATTAAGTATAGGTAAAGTACCGTATGCAGTTACAAACCACTTTGATATACAAAACCCAACGGATGATATAAAGACCTACACTTTTGTTGATGGATTGGGCAGAGCGGTACAGGTAAAAAAAGATGCAGTCATCACCACGGTAGGAGGTTCGGGCAATAACATAACAACCCAAACCCAAGACCAACTTATGATAAGCGGAAGAGTAAAATACGATGGATTGGGCAGAGCTGCACACAGCTATTTTTCAACGGCAGAAGAGAACAATACAACAAATGCCCAAAAGTTAAACATAGCAATAGATATCATTCAGCCCAGTGTAAAAGAGTTTGATGTACTAGACAGAGAAACAAAAACACATATACCAGACGCAAAGGGAAGCACCTTGTTAAAACTTTCATCAGAAGAGACAGACGCCCTAAGATATAAAGGAGGAGAGGCACAGAAATACGCCACCACCAGTATAAGTTACGCTTTAGCAGTAGCTCCTGAAGAAGTAGCGGTAGTAAGACCCCAAACCTTGGTGGTAGATGCATTAGGCAACTTTAAGAAAAGCTTTAGCAAAGGCGGGAACCTAACCACGGCAGTTGTAGAAAAAGAAGCCAAAGCAGGAAGTGGTAATATTACCACCAAATACCTGTACGACAAGCTAAACCAGCTTACCCAAGTAATAGACACGCAAGGCAACAAAATAGAATCCATATACGATGGATTGGGGAGAAGAACCCAAATCACGCATCCCGATGGAGGGAGTACCAGTTTAAAGTATGATATCAACGGTTTGTTATTAAGCAAACAAACAGCCAATTTAAAAGAGAGTAACCAAACTATAGAGTACAGTTACGAGTATGGCAGATTAAGACAAATAACCTACCCAAACAACCTAGAGAACCAAGTAAGATATACCTATGGAGAGCAGAATAGCAAATACAATAGAGCAGGTAAAATAGCGCTGCAAGAAGATGCAAGTGGGGCACAAGAGTTTTTTTATGGTAGGCAAGGCGAGATAGAAAAAATAATAAGAACGCTAGTAGTACCTAACCAACAAATAGCTACCTTTAATATGGGATTTAAGTACGACAGTTTTAATAGAATACAAAGCATGAGTTACCCAGATGGTGAGGTAGTGAACTACAAATACAACAAGGGCGGACAATTAACGAGCATAATAGGGAATAAGGGATACAGCTATGGGTATGTAACCCAAATAGGATACGATAAGTTT
>JAAFHG010000041.1 GCA_013297585.1 Chitinophagales bacterium | reverse complement strand
ATCTGCACCTATTAGTTTTAATGGTTTGGTGCGTCACTACGATTTAAGAAGGGGTGAAAATGTAGCCGATATTCAAGTGAATTTGGTGAATAAAGAAGATAGGAAAATTCAAAGTCATGGTATTGCCAAACAAATGCGTGCACCTATACAAGCTATTGCCAAACGCTACAATGCCAATGTAAAAATTGTAGAAGTGCCACCAGGACCGCCTGTATTATCAACCTTAGTAGCAGAAGTGTACGGCCCTGATTACAACGAGCAAATCAAGATTGCCAATCAGGTGAAAACGATGTTCAACAACACCAAAGATGTGGTAGATGCAGATTGGATGGTTGAAGCCAATCAACCTGAATACCAAATTACAGTGGATAAAGAAAAAGCGATGCGATATGGTGTAGCAACTTCACAAGTTTCAGCAACCATTAATGCTGCATTATCTGGTATGAATGTAGGCAATGTGTACCAACCAACAGCGTATAACCAAACGGCTATCAAGCTACAATTGGCTGATGCAGATAAGAATAACATAGATGCTGTGCTTGACTTGAAAGTAATGGGTATGCAAGGTAATGCAGTACCTGTAAGAGATGTGGTAACGGTTACCCAACAAATAAAGCCGAAAAGCATTTATCGCAAAAATCAAAAAGAAGTGGTGTATGTATTGGCCGATATGGCAGGTAATTTAGAAAGCCCTTCGTATGCCATTGCCAATATTTCTGACAGTTTAAAAAACATACAAGTACCTAAAGGATTCAGCTTGCAAGAAGAATATACGCACCAACCAGAATTAGAAGATAATTATACCCTAAAATGGGATGGTGAATGGCAAATTACTTACGAGGTTTTTAGAGATTTGGGTATTGCTTTCGCTGTGGTAATCATTATGATTTACATTTTGATTGTGGGCTGGTTTCAAAACTTTATGGTGCCAATTGTAATGCTAGCTGCTATACCGTTATCATTAGTAGGTATTGTGTTAGGCCATTGGTTAATGGGTGCTTATTTTACCGCTACATCAATGATTGGTTTTATTGCCCTTGCTGGTGTCATGGTACGAAATTCGGTACTATTAATCGACTTCATTAATATTCGGTTACGTGAAGGCGTGCCTTTAAAACAAGCCATTATTGAAGCTGGTGCTGTGCGTACCACACCTATCCTATTAACTGCTGGTGCAGTGGTTTTAGGTGCTATCATTATCCTGTTCGATCCTATTTTCCAAGGGCTTGCTATTTCTTTAATGGGTGGCACGATTACATCTACATTCTTAACCTTATTGGTAGTGCCTTTACTATACTATAAAATGATGCGTAAACAATATCCTGATAACAAAAAATAATTATTGTATGAAACTATTTATCATCACTTGTTTAAAAGAAAGTTTTCAAACAGTGAGTAACCTGCTTAAACGCAACCAGATTGAGGTTTTCAGCGCCACAGATGTTACCGGCTTTAAAAATAACCAAGCAGTAGAGTTAGCTGCTGCTTGGTTTGCCGCTGGCGACGAAAAATTCGATTCGATGCTCGTATTCAGTTTTACTACCGAACAAAACGCAACCAATTGTATGACTGCTATCAAGCAATACAACATGGAAGCTCCAAGCAGTTTTCCTATTAGGGCTTTTATTATTCCTGTAGACGCTACTAGTTATTAATCATTTACCCAACTACTAAACATGAAAATAGAAAATATCATTCGTGCTGTTGCAGGCACATTCGTACTTACAAGTATTACGCTTAGTTATTTTGTCAGTATCCATTGGCTGTGGCTTGGTGTATTTGTTGGTGTTAATTTATTGCAATCGTCATTTACCCAATTTTGCCCGCTAGAAAAAATACTAGAGACTGCGGGCTTAAAAAATGATGGCAACAACAATAGCTGTTGCAAGTAATTAAACTAAAGAACTCAACTATATTGGGTATTTTAGCATCTATATTTAGGCACTATGGCTACCGAACAACATATGAACCTCCCTTTTGAACCTGCATTACTTGACGAAATAGAACAATTTGGCGAACTACGCACTTTTAAAGAGGGTGACATTATTATGGATTATGGTAAATACATCCGCATGATGCCCTTGGTGGTAAAAGGCACTGTTAAAGTGCTGCGTATGGATGATTCGGGCAAAGAATTATTGCTGTACTATTTATCTAGCAACGAAAGCTGTTCTATGGCTTACAGCTGCTGTGTAGAAGCCAAAAAGAGCGAAGTAAAAGCCATTGCAGAAGATGATGTAGAACTCATAGCCATTCCTCATGCCAAGCTGGATGAGTGGTTGTGTAAGTATCCAAGTTGGAAAAACTACATCATGCGTAGCTTTAACGATCGCTTTTTAGAACTTTTAAAATCCATCGAAAGCATTGCTTTTCATAAGTTGGACGAACGCTTAATTGCTTACCTAAAAGAGAAGCAACGCCTTACAGGTTCTAGTGTTATCAAAGGTTCTCATTATTTAATTGCCGATGAATTGGCTACTTCTAGAGTTGTAGTTTCTCGCTTGTTAAAGCAACTAGAAAACGAAGGCAAACTGCTGTTATATCGCAACGAGATTAAATTACTGAATAGTTTTTAGTTAATTTTTTGAGTTTATCGGTCAGCATTTTTCATACACACACTAACTGCTTATTAAAAACGTTATGTATTGTGATAGTTACCAACTATCTCTCATATCATCAACAAACAAGGGGTTATGACATCAAATATTCGCCTATTCTTTTTCGGCATTTGCATTTGCCTTTCTACCATCAGCTTTGGCCAAGGCAATGCCCTAGGTGTACACGTAAGCACCACCGAATATGTGGGCGACCTTAACAACAACAATTTTGCTGACCTCTATCAGTTTAAGTTTTACGCACCAGGTGGCGGCTTGTCGTTACAGCAAAAGCTTAACCCTTCGTTTAACTTGGTTGAATCAGCTTTTTACGATAAAGTGCAGTACAAAAACCTGGATAAAACCCTTGGTGTAGATGCTGACTTTTTTACCCTGAATTTAAAACTCAAATACAAATTCAACAATGGCTACCTACTAGGCGAGAAAGCATTTTTTGCCCCTTTTTTAACGCTTGGTGCAGGCGCTACTTATATCAGTGCTATTAATTCTGGCACCTTTCAAGCGCCATTTGCGGTTAATGAATTTAAAACCGATTTTGCTGCAGGTGCGGGTGCTGTTATTCGTTTTAGCGAAAAGTTTTTTTTAGAATATGCAGCCACGTTTCACCAGCCAGTATTTGATGGTTGGGATGGCATTACAAAAGATATAAACGACTTGTATTTGCAACACAGCCTAGGCTTAATATTTACCTTAAAAACAAAAGAAAAGAAAGACAGTGATGGTGATGGCGTTAATGATAATAAAGACAAATGCCCCGAAACACCTGCTGGTACTAAAGTAGATTTTTCGGGCTGCCCAGAAACGGTTAAATCAAACGACGATGATAACGATGGTGTTAGAAATCGCTACGATGAATGCCCTAATACACCTGCTGGCACAGCCGTAAATGATAGAGGCTGCCCTGTGGCAGAACGTGCGCCAAGATCTAATGACGATGATAACGATGGTGTAAGAAACCGCTACGACGAATGCCCTAATACACCTGCTGGCACATCGGTAAACGATAGAGGCTGCCCTGTGGTAGAACGTGCACCTAAATCTGACGATGACGATAACGATGGTGTAAAAAACCGCTATGATGAATGCCCTAATACAACAGCAGGCACATCTGTAAATGATAAAGGTTGCCCTGCGACAAACAACTACAATAACAATGCATCTTACAATTCCAATAACGATAACGATGGTGATGGCGTACCCAACAGTAGCGACAAATGCCCTAACACCTACGGCCCTAGTAACAACTATGGCTGCCCTGTGGTACGTGAAGAAAGTAAAAAGCGCCTAGACTTTGCCACACAAGGTATTTATTTTGAAACAGACAAAGCAGCTATTAAGCCCGAATCGTACAAGGTGCTGAACGATATTGTTGCTATTTTGCAAGAATACAAAGACTATGATGTACGCCTTGGTGGCCATACCGATGCCATAGGTACCGATCAGTATAACCTACAATTATCGCAAGCCCGTATTAATTCGGTAAGAAATTATTTTATCAGCAAAGGCGTTACCGGCAGCCGCTTTGATGCGAGAGGTTTTGGCGAAAGTAGACCAGCTGCCACCAACGCCACCCTGCAAGGCCGCGCCGAAAACAGACGTGTAGAAATACAGTTGTATTTGAAATAAATACTTCGAAAAAAGGCAATACAACACAATACAAATAATTAATTTATTGTATATAATGAGGTAAAATATAGTCTCTCTGTTTATTAAAATGATAGCAGTAGGCTGTGCCGTGATAGCATAAAATAGCATTGTACGATTTCACTGTTTTATGCCTTTTTCTTTTTTAAAATGAACGCACTTATTAAGGTGATAACAATACCAAGCGGTAGTATTTCTACATAAGTCATAAAAATCCTATAAAGTGGATTTTTGTACTGTACCTTAAAATCATTCATTTCTGAAGTTGTAGCTGCTAGATCCGTAGCGCTAGCACCTTTTGCTTTGGCTGCTTGTATCATTTTTACAGCATATTTATCGCCAAAATCAGAAAAAAAGAAATTATACTCTACTTCCCAAGCAAGCATATACATGGTTGATGCAATCAACACAATAAGTACCCCTATTTGAAAAGCTTTACCGAAACTAATAATACCATTGTTGTATTTGTTTCTATAATTTCTGATACCTATAAAGGCCATTGAGAATGCCACAATCATGGCTGTAAAGCCATAAATCATGCCTTCTGTCATGTTTGCATTTGGGTTATTGCAATAGGTAGACGTGGTTGCAACCATTACAGCACTTACAATAAGGCCAGCAATTAAGCCATAAATAATGACGATTTTTTTCATGTGGTTAGTTTGGTTTTATATGGTTTGATGTTGTAAAAATGTGGCATTTGCCATTAGCTACCAGCAACTTTAGGTTGATTCTTGTAGCAAAAGCCATAATTCATACTAAAGTTGTAGTGGTTTAAGGTATTATACTTAGCCTTTTGGCTTTTTCAATTGCCTGCGTTCGTCTTTTTACATCTAACTTATCGTATAATTTAGATACATGTGTTTTTACAGTAGCCAAAGAAATATACAATTGGTCACCTATTTCTTGATTGCTTAAGCCTGTAGCTAGCATGTTTAACACTTCTATCTCTCGTTTACTAAGACCCATTTTTTCTATTTCCAAGGTGTTTATAGCAACGTGCGTAACATCATTTTCAAAGACTTCCTTTTCTATAATAATCGTTTTAGGTTGTATTAATTTAATGGCAAGCCAAACACCCAAAGCGGTAAAAAGCAGTGCAATAATACCTGCATAGGTTTCAAATGCTTGATCGTAAATAATGTATTTTGACTCTAGCCATTTTAATAGCAAAAGCGATACAGCCAATGCACAACCATATAGTAGTGTGGATTTGTGTTTTTGAAAAATAGCCAGCATAGTGTTTGAGAGAATGTTTGTTTTGGTAAAATAAAAATAAACAAACTATTGGTATGAGATAAAAAGATTGACCTAAAACAGAAAGTAAGCAACTACCCTATTTATTTTCTCGACTTCTGCAAAACATGATTGATATCATTTTCTCAATGTTTGCTTTAATACACTTTTGCATCAACCGTTTTAAAATCCAATCCTTCCGTTTATTCAAGTCAAAACAAGTTTACATGATTTCACCAACATTGCACACATTTCACATCCCTGTAATGGGTCTAGGTTTTACTGTTGACACACCAATAAAAGTAGCCCGTTTTGGTATTTCATCTGTTATGTCTATTGTAGAAGATGAGTTGACAGAACAAATGCGTGCATTTTACAGTAAGCAAAACCAATTGCCTTACAAGCCAATTAGTGCCGCAGAAGATGATTATAGAGCTAAAAGAGTAACGGCTTATTTAAATATGGTGAAGCAAATTGTAGATACACAAGTTGCTACATTAAAAGCATTGCCTTTTGAAGCAGGCACAGAAATTACGAAGTATTTTGAACTATTGCCAAATCATTTACCAGTAAAACAAACTTACTTGCAAATGCTTACATCCAACAATTTATTGCATCAGCAAGCGCTACAAACGCAACTAAGAGCAGCCATTGTACCTGGTGCAATTGATGTGAACTTAATGAGCAAAGTAGATAAAAATAATTACAGTAAAACAGGCGAAATGCTACCTGCTGAGTATTCTGATGCATTGGCTGGCTTACGTGGTTTTGCTAATAGTGACTTAGATTCATCTGTGGTATTTTCTGCTGGTTACAATCCTAGGTTGTATGCTTACATAGATAAGTTCGACGACTTTTTTCCAAATGAAAATGGTATTGCCAAAAAGAAAGTGATTTTAAAAGTAAGTGACTATCGCTCAGCATTAACGCAAGGTAAAATATTGGCTAAAAAAGGCATTTGGGTATCTGAATATAGAATTGAATCTGGCTTAAACTGTGGTGGCCATGCCTTTGCAACCGATGGCTTGTTACTAGGCCCTATTTTAGAAGAATTTAAACAAAACAAAACCGCCTTAGAAACCGAACTGTTTACCATGTGTAACCAAGCTTTGGCAGTTAAAGAACAGCCATTGTTTGCAACGGCACCATCGCTACGCATTACTGTACAAGGTGGTATTGGCACTGCTAATGAAGATCAATTTTTACTAGAACATTATCAAGCAAGTAGTACTGGTTGGGGCAGTCCATTTTTGCTAGTTCCAGAAGCTACCAATGTAGATGAAGATACCCTACAAAACCTTGCTACAGCAAAGCCTGAAGATTATTATTTAAGCAGTATCTCGCCACTAGGCGTGCCTTTTAATAGTTTTAGAAAAGCATCTTCTGAAACACAACGCTTGCAGCGTATTGCAGATGGCAGACCGGGCAGCCCTTGTACTAAAAAATACCTTATTTCAAATACAGAATTTTCTGAACAGCCTATTTGTACAGCCTCAAGAAAGTACCAAAATTTGAAAATTAATCAATTGCTAAATACTGCGCCAGATGGTACCGCAATTGACGAAACTATAGCTGAAGCAGTAGGGCATATTGTAGAAAAAGATTGCCTTTGCGAAGGCTTGGGTACATCTGCTCTATTGTGCAACGATATAGAGGCATTGCGAAAAGTAAGCAAAGCCGTATTAATTTGCCCTAGCCCTAATTTAGCGTTTTTCTCAGGCATATTTTCGTTAAAACAAATGGTTGACTTTATTTATGGCCGTGTAGATATTTTAAACTCGGTGTATCGCCCAAATATGTTTGTAAATGAACTGAACCTATATGTGTCTTATTTGAAAAAAGAAATAGAAAAAAGCTGCGCAAATATTACAACAGCCAAAACCAGACAGCTAAAAACGTTTAGAGAAAATTTGATAAAAGGCATTAACTACTACCAAAATTTGACGCAGTACTTTAAAAAAGAAAGCGGCAAATACATTTTAGATATGCTTGAACATTTATTAGAGGTAGAGACTTTGCTAAAAGAAATTACTATACCTGGCGAAACACCGCAACCTACGTTGGCTGTTGGTGTTTAATAGGTAAAATATTGTGTTGATGAATGATACTTTTTGGGTTTTAACATATAAGATGAGCGTTGGCTTGATAATTTTAATATTACAAAAAAATATAAAACGAAATGCTATAAATAAAGTATTTTTTAATACTATTTTATTTGCCCACACTACTGTTAAATAACAAAGCCGTTATCATTAAAACGATAACGGCTCTGTTACAATAAGGAATTAGTGTTTTTAGACTTATTCTACTATAACTGTTTTAGCTACTTTAAAATCAGATGTATTAGTAAATAATACTTGGTATACACCTTTTGCAAATCCGTTAGTAGAAACTGTGTAGGTTGTAGTACTACCAGCATGTGCAATTTCTTTTTTAGCAACTTGCTGCCCAAGTTGGTTGTACAAAGAAATATAATAAGTGCCTCTAGCTGTATTTTCTACGAGTAGTTGTACTTTACCATTTACAATGGGGTTACTAACAACAACAATATTCTGATTATTATCGGTTCCAAATTTTACAACTACACTTTGGCTAAACTGTGCGCTACCATCATTATCAACAGACTTAATACGATAATAATTATTACCGCTAAATGGTGCCACATCTAACCAGTTATAGCTACTTGCTTTTACAGCAGCAACTTCACCAACGCTTATATAGTTAATACCATCGCCAGATTTTTCTACTTCATATTTTTTAACATTAATCTCATTTAACACTGACCAATCAACAGAAATACTAGCGTTCTTTTTACTAGCAGTAATACTAGTAATAGAAACAGGTAAAGTTGCTGTGATAGAGAAATTGCTATTTGAAATATCGAAGAAGATATTATCTACTGCTTGTACTTTAATACGAGCGGTTGTAGTAGAAGATGTTAATGCAGGCAACGTAATTTGCTCAGAGCCATCATTTGGTGTAGATGCAGCCAAGGTATAAGGAAAAGTTTGACCTCCATCTACAGATAGTAAAATGCTCACATTTGCACAACTAACAGGTGCCGCAGTTGTATTATTTACACTCCAAGTAATGGTTTGATTAGAACCAGAAGTGTAATTACCAGATAGATTGGTTGTTTCCAAGAATGGACCAGAATTGCCATCTACAGTTACATTTACAGTACCAGTATTAACACCTGTAGAATTATCTCTTACTGTAAATCGGTGAGTAGTTACTATCGCTACAGACGGTAACTTATCGCCTCTTGCATAGTTACTTCCATCTAAAATGGCAGACAAACGAGGATAATATCTAGTACTAGAACTTACTGGTTGATAACTCCTAAAAAATGGGGGTAATGTAGTATTTGAAAATGTTGTAGGTACAGGGGTTGCTATGCCAATATTTGTGCCCTCCCAAGAATAAGATAAAACATCATTCGTATTTACGTCAGAGGCTGTACCAGTTAAAAAGAAAGGAGTAGATTTTGGAATTGTTTTATCTGCGGTAATGGATGTAATTACAGGAGGTGTATTGCCAGACGAAGTAGAGGTACCTACATTTGGAATAGTTGCTAAAAAGCTAACAGCTTGGCTGTAACTTATTGCATGAAAATTTAAAAATGGTAAGTAAGTATTTTCATAATCATCATTACCTGTGTTATCGCTACATGTATAACCATAACTCATAATAGTAGTACCCGATCCAACCTCTACAGACGTTGATGGCTCTCTCGTGGTACACACTGGTATAGCACTATTAAAAGAGTGACTCATTGAGAATTGATGACCAACTTCATGTGCAATAGTTTGGTCATCAAATACTGGAGCAAAGGTATTATCAACAGCTACTTGGGTTGCATTTTGAGCTTTTTGACCAGTCAATCCAACACTTGAAGATGCTGCTAGCCCACCAGATGAACTGTTTGGTGTAGAAGTACCTAGTACAAATGCCAAATCGTAGTTTGTATTGCCAATAACATTGTCAACAAAAGTTTGATTTTGTGTAATTAAATCGTTCGTATTTGAATTGGTAAATGGGGTGCCAACCGCAGTGGCTATAAGATTTGTACTACTAACCAGAGTAAAAGTAATAGAAAGTTCGGATCTATACACAGCAATTAATCTGTTAACAAAAGCTACAATTGTTGAAAAGGAGGTTGTAGTATTACCCGCGCCTTTAAGTGTATTGTACTCAGCAGTTGCAGACACTGCTAGCTTAAAATTTCGTAATGAACCACCAGTAGAAGTTAAATTTTGAGTACCAAGAATAGATTTTGTATCACCAAAAGTAGAAATGCTAGATGTAGTTGGTACAATCGCACCACATTTATTACTCATATTAGGTTTACCAAGTTTAGTTGCTTTACTTCCAAAATAGCTGATAATATTATTATCGGCTCTATTTGAGTTTGCTTTCTGAAAATAGATTACGTCTTTTCCAGCACTAGTTATTATTGCATCGAAACCAATTGAGGTAAAACTTATTCTTATTGTTAAACCACTGCTTTTGCTTTTTCCAGTGTAAGTTTTAAAATCGGGAAACTGCGCTGCTATTTCTGGAGAAAGTATTGATGATTCAAATATTTGAAAAGATTCCATAGAACCATCAGGAAGAGGAACACTAATAACTATTGGTGATATGGATTCGTTGGATGTCAATTCTGATGGAGATTTAGAAATGTATTCTTTAAAACCAGATTGGTCTAATTTGTAGACATTGTAGCTTTTCAAGCTGCTTTCAATTTCGTACTTCCCTGTGGGTTTAGTTCTTGTAAAAAAATTTCTTTGGGCTTGACTAAGTGAAGCAATTGTTAGGAGACAAAAAACAGTAATTGTTTTTTTTAGGTAAACATTTAATCTCATTTGTTTAAGTTTAGAATGGTTTAATATCGTAAAACTTACGTCTAGCAAAACAAGTTTTGTATCTCTTAATGGCTAAACAAACGTAGTACGGTACGAATTTATACGAATACACTTAAACAACCTATCAAAAAAGTAAAATAGTTACACACTTCAGTCAAAAAAAGAACCCCTTACAAAAACGAATTATTAATTTTTTTAATATTAATATCTTTTTGGTAATCACTCAAAACGTTATGTTTTAGTAATGATTTATTCTCTATGCTCGTTTAATAATGTTCAATAAAATAGCCACCATAAGCAAAAATGTGAATAATGCCACCAGTTTTATAAACAAAAAAGACTAGCAACCAATACATTTATAAATAAATATTATCAAATACAACAAACTTCTCATGGTGTATTCTTTGTTCCTAAAGGCTAATAACTGTTCCCCAATTTAATATAACACAAGGTATTAATAATTGTATAGCTCCTGTAAGCGCACTAATTCTGGTATTTACGAAAACGTTTCACTAATTAAAACTTGCTTTTTTGTGTATAAACAATTCTCTTTGCTGAAACTAAATTTTTCTCTTTAAAAAGCTAGCAATATGAGCAATAACCAAATGATACAAACCATGCGATGGTATGGGCCTAATGACCCCGTGAGTCTTTCAGATATTCGTCAGGCAGGTTGCACAGGTGTGGTTACGGCTTTACACCACATTAAAAATGGTGAGGTATGGACCGTTGAGGAAATTACAAAACGCAAAACTGAAGTTGAAGCAGCTGGCCTAACTTGGGATGTAGTAGAAAGTGTGCCAGTGCACGAAGCCATAAAAACACAATCAACAAATTTTGAAACTTATATAACCAACTATCAACAATCGCTTAAAAACTTAAGTGCTTGTGGTGTAAACATTGTTACTTACAACTTTATGCCCGTGCTAGATTGGACGAGAACCGACCTTGCCTACACGGTAGAAGATGGAAGTAAGGCCTTACGTTTTGAGAAAGCTGCTTTTGTAGCTTTTGATGTTTTTATTTTAAAAAGAAAAGGCGCCGAAAAAGATTATACAGCCGAGGAGCTTAGCAGAGCAGAAGCCAAATTTGCTTCCATGAGCGATGATGAGAAACTATTGCTACAACGCAATATTATTGCAGGCCTACCAGGCAGTGAAGAAAGCTTTACGCTAGAATTATTTCAGCAAGCTTTGGATGCTTACCAAGCTATTGATGCTAACAAACTACGACAAAATCTGATTTATTTTTTACAACAAATAATACCAGTTGCTGATGAAAGCAATGTGAAAATGGTGATTCACCCAGACGACCCACCATATAGTATTTTGGGCTTACCAAGAGTAGTAAGTACCGCGGCTGATTTTACTGCATTAACTGAAGCGGTACCATCTTTAAACAATGGTTTGTGCTTCTGTACTGGTTCGTTTGGTGTAAGACCAGATAATGATTTACCAGTAATGGTAAAACAGTTTGGCAATAGAATTAACTTCATCCATTTGCGCAGCACAAAACGTAACGAATTTGGTGATTTTTACGAAGACAACCACCTTGAAGGTGATGTAGATATGTATGCTGTGGTAAAGGAAATTGTTGGTGTGATGAAAGCTAGAAATGTATCGATACCAGTGCGTCCTGACCATGGTCATCAAATGCTAGACGATTTAAAGAAAAAAACAAACCCAGGTTATTCTGCTATTGGTAGGCTACGCGGCCTTGCCGAATTACGTGGGCTAGAAATGGGTATTGCAAAAAGCATTTCCTGAAAATACCACATAGATACATAGGCACATAGCGAAAAAGGCTAATTAAGTTTGCGTCATTGCATCTTATTAGCCTTTTTTATTTTATAACGAAATGAACAGTCGAGCGATTTTTGGAATTAAAAAAAGAGGCTGCCCTTTTGAGACAGCCTCTAAGCCTAAAACCTATTCTAATCCAAAATACTTGTTACGCTTCTGTTGGTGGTTTCTTTGTTCCTTTGCCATCACTTGGTTTTCAAGGATGTTTAGGACGCATTGTCTTTTCTATTTCAACATATTTCTTATACTGTTCTGGTGTTAATGCTGCTTTAACTTTAGCATCTCTTACCGCACTTAACTTATCGGCTATTTCTTTTTTAACAGGCGGTGGTGGCGGTGGTGGCTGCTGTTTAGCATCTTTACGTCTATTCTTTTCCATGTCAGCAAAAAAAGCTTTGTAAGCTGCTAATACTTTTTCTTTTTGCGCGGTAGTTAGGGTTAATTGTTTGTTCAATGCTTCGCTTACGTGCTTTAAGCGTTCTTCTTGTGTTGGTGGTTTTGGTGGGCGACCATTTTGATCTGGTTGTGCTTGTATAAGGCCAGCTATTAAAAGCATGGCTCCTAGAACTAACGTTTGCTTTTTCATGTGTTATTATTTTTAGTATAAGATGTATTATGCTCAATCAGATGCGATTTGGTAAAAAAACCTTTGCTTTTAAAAAACAAAAACAGGTGAACAAGAAAAAATTACCAATGAAACTGTATGTAATTAGGTAAAAAAATTAGAGTGCTTCTAATACTAATGCAGAACCTTGGCCCACACCTATACACATAGCAGATAAACAATATTTGTTTTTGCGGCGCTTCATTTCATGTAATAAAGTGGTTGTAATTCTTGCACCACCACAACCTAATGGGTTGCCCAAAGCAATGGCTCCACCATTTACATTTACCAAATTGGTATCTAATGCTAAATCATTAATACAAGCTATACTTTGAACGGCAAAAGCTTCGTTCAGTTCTATTAAGTCTAAGTCTTGTACCGATAAGCCTGCACGTTGCAATGCTTTTTGCGTAGCAGGTACAGGCCCTAAACCCATCACATCTGGATGAACACCTCCCACAATTGGTGTAAGGTTAAATAATTTCACGGCTTCTTCACTGGCTACCAACAATGCAGATGCACCATCATTTATGCCTGAGGCATTACCAGCAGTTACACAACCGTCTTTTACAAAAGCAGCTTTTAAGCCAGCGAGTCTTTTTATGCTTGTTTGTCTTGGATGCTCATCTTTATCAAATAGCATAGCTGTGCCTTTGTATGTAATAGGCACAGGTATTATTTCATCTGCCCAATAATTATTGGCCAATGCTGTAAAATATTTTGCATGAGAGCTAGCAGCGTAAGCATCTTGCGCTTCTCTAGAAATTTTTCTAGCTATGGCTAGTTGTTCAGCCGTTTCGCCCATACTATAAGGGTGGTACATGGCAGCCAATTTTGGATTGGTAAAGCGCCAACCAATGGTACTGTCTACCGTTTCAGCAGGATCTTGATCTATTTGTCTTGCAGTAATAAAAGGTGCTCTACTCATACTTTCTACCCCACCTGCTATGTACAACATGCCTTCACCACACATAATACTTTTGGCTGCATCCATTATGGCTTGCATACCGCTACCACATAATCTATTGACTGTATTACCAGCAACTGTTACGGGTAAGCCTGCTAATAAAACTGCTAGTCTACCTACGTTTCTATTATCCTCGCCTGCTTGGTTGGCTGCACCTACAATTACATCTTCTATTAGGTGTACGTCAATGCTATTGTTACGCTGTATCAGCGAACGTATCATTAAAGCCAATAAATCATCTGGACGAACCGTACTTAATTTACCACCATATCTACCAATGGGGCTTCGTACGGCATCAATAATATAGGCAGGTTTCATTGTTTCTTTTTTCGCCACAAAGGCACAGAGGCACAGAGTTTTAGCGCTTATTTCATTACACCCACTTTTCAAATTGACCTATTAAAATGGCAACAATCAAGCGTTTTTTGAAACAGTTCTATGTGCCTATCTGTCTATGTGGTAATATTTAATCTATCCTTTCTTTAAATGTTCAGCGGTAGCATCAAGTGCTTCATAAAATTCCTCACCATATTTTCTTATGATGGCTTCTTTTAAAAATACGTAAGCAGGTACTTTTAGTTTTTTACCTAGGCTACAACCGCCACCACATAAGTCTTCTCGTGGTTGATAGTTTACATATTCTACATCAGGATCTTGCTTGCTAGTAGTTATTCTTATCGGGAACAAATGGCAACTCAATGGCTTCTTCCACCCTATTTTACCTTCGTTAAATGCTTGTTCAAAGGTGCAAATAATAACGCCAGCTTTGTCTTTATAGCCATAGGCGCAAATGCCACCATTTACGGTAGGCGTTACCCAGCCAAATTCTCTATCGTAGGTATAATTGCCCTGCTCTTGTACCGCTTGCAATCCATTTCTAGTCATGTAGGGTTTTACTATTTCCAGCGCCTTATCTACCTCTTTTCTTTCCCAATTTTCAAGTGGCGCACCAGCGTCACCATCTTCACAGCAGCCACCTTTACACTTGGTAAGGTCACACACAAATTGCTCTTCAATCACTTCGTCACTTATCAATTTATTATCAATTGCAATCATTGTCGCTTGTTTTTCTAAGGCAACGAAGATAAGCAGTAGAGCCGCAAAATTTTACGGCTCTACTAGCACAATCGTTCATAATCAACTATTTTCGTCGCTATCGTATCACATTTTTACACGTATACTATGGCACAATCATTTTCAGTAACAGGCAATTTGGTAGATGTATTTAGCAAAGCAATTTATCCTGCAACAGTAGTTATTAGCAATGGTAAAATCAATTCTATCACCCCTATAACTAGTGACGAGCAACCAGTAATTAGCTACATTTTACCCGGTTTTATTGATAGTCATGTGCATATAGAAAGTAGTATGCTAGTGCCTAGTGAATTTGCAAAGCTTGCTGTCGTGCATGGTACTGTGGGCACAGTAAGTGACCCTCACGAAATAGCCAATGTATGTGGTATGGCTGGTGTAGAATTTATGATTGATAATGGCAAGCAGGTAAACTTTAAGTTCAACTTTGGTGCGCCTAGTTGTGTACCTGCCACCACGTTTGAAACTGCAGGTGCAGCCCTTGATAGCGCCGATGTACATGCACTGTTGCTAAAAGATGAGATTAAGTACCTCAGCGAAATGATGAATTTTCCCGGTGTGTTGTTTAACGATGAAGAAGTGATGAAAAAAATTGCTTCGGCGAATGCGCTAGGTAAACCAATTGATGGTCATGCGCCGGGATTGAGGGGTGAAGATGCCCGAAAATACATAGCCCCCCCACCCCCCAAAGGGGGGACTTGGAAAGCGTACTATGAACAATACGTTGCTGAACCATTAGCTGCAAAAAAAGAATTAATAGAACAAAAAAGCTCTAACGAATCCTATGGATACGAAACTGCAAATCCCATGTTGTATGGCTTACTTAAAACATTTGTAAAAGAACATAGAAGCAATCCTACACAAGCCGAAATTGTTTTGTGGGAAAGCTTAAGAGGTAATAAATTAGACAACTATAAGTTTAGAAGACAGCACATAATTGATAGTTACATTGCAGATTTTGTTTGTCTTGCAAAAAAATTAATCATAGAAGTTGATGGCTTAATTCATCAATTACCTGAAAATATTATTAGTGATAAAGAACGAACAGCAGCACTAAATAAGCTAGGCTTTGAGGTAATCAGATTTACAAATGATGAAGTATTGTACAAAACCGATAAGGTTCT
>JAAFHG010000253.1 GCA_013297585.1 Chitinophagales bacterium | reverse complement strand
TTGTTTGTAGGTGGCAATACTCATTTCAGTTTTACAAGCCCCGCAGAATATAGCGTTGGTTTCAAAGGCTGTTGTAGGCCATACTTGGGCTACATGGTCTGCTTGTTCTTCATGGCATTGATAGCATGGATAGTGAGTGTTGCAGCACTTGAATTTAATAGCAATGATATCGAGTGCAGAATGATAATGCACACAACGTGTTTCGTTATCTATCGTTTTACCTTTTATCTCGAGCATAGCATTTTTATTGTTTTGAGTGCGAAGTGGTGGGAACTAATATTATCCACTCATATGTTTAGGAAATTGGTAAAATGAAAGAACTTTTCCATATGCCTTTTGCAATTTTAGCCATTTTGCCTTGTCTAAGCGATATCTCTTTTGGTGAAAATTTTTCATAGTTACAATACTCATTACTAAGCCTATAACTAGAAGTCTTATATCTTACTAATTTCTCTGAAAATGGTATGTTATTATCCAGCTTATTGTTGATGCTAGCTTCTAATAAACTATAATTGCCTAATCTATAGATATAGTCTTCTTGTATTTCATTAGGAAAGCTTTCTTCCCAAATGCTTCCAGGATTTTCTGGAAGTATATGCTCAATCGTTGCAACTGCTTCTTCTGGTTGATAATCCTTATTGGAAATTTGGTTTTCGAACTTAACAAGAATATACTTTACTAAATCTTTTTTTCTACGAGTGTTGATACTTAAAGTTGAAAATACTTGTTCAAAATTATCATCAATTACATATATTGATTTTAAGGCAATAATGGCATCTTTCGCACTAGAAATGCTTTTATTTGCCACTTCATTGGCAACTTTACTGAAAATTCGCTCTGCTTCATTAGGGTTTAGATCACTCAAATTGTATCTAAAAGCTATTATTCCTAGTTCTTTAACTAAAATTTTAAATTCGGGTCTATGCATATATTTCAATGCGCTTAACATTAAAGAATAGCATGTAGTGACGTTTAATAAATCAATCAATTTTAATGACAATTTCTCCTCTTTATCCCACAATTCATCGTTCGGATTATTAAATGCTGTATAAAAACTGCTCGCTTGTTCTAATTCATTTAAAAAGTCAAATGCTATTTCTGCTGAATTGATTTCTCTTTTTATTGCTTTGAATAATGTAGGTTGTCGTTCTAATTTATATTTGCAGTTCCAAAAATGGCGGATGAATGTTGTTAAATCATTGGAAAGAATCGTGTTAGTGATATTCTGCCAGCGTCTTTCCGCTTCCTCTAAATCAAGTTCGCCTAATTGATGAGTTAACTTGAATAAATAATTTTTCAATAAATCTGCAGTAGATAATTTCACACCTCTGGCATTTAATGTTTCAAAAACTTTAAATGCATCTAAATCATTAGTGACAACGATTTGAGTAAAGACAATGCCGTTGCCAATTATTTTTTCAAGGAAATCGGCAAGATCTGCACCTGATTTATTTGATTTAAATTTTTCTTGAAGTTCGCTAAAAAAATAATTAAAAGCTTTTTGTAGCAGTCGCTGTGATGGTTTTAATTTCGATAATGTAGAAGGTGTTCTTAATTTTAGAAGCCAGCTTTTATAGTAATCGTCATTATTTCTATTAAGCTTAAGTTTGGGATCTAGATTTAATTTCGACAAAGAATAATTGCCTAAATATCTCTCAGTTATTTTCTCGAATCTTATTTTGTTATCCTGAGTGTCAATATTTTCTCTTGACCACTTATCTAATAATGCAGTTATTGCTAGTGCCAAAATTGAAAGTGTAGTTAATCTTTGTTGTCCATCAATAATCCAAAATGACTCTTCCCCCTCTCTAATAGGTTGCAGCACTAAATATCCTAAATAATGAGTTTTATCAACTGGTATTTCAGCAATATCATTCCATAAATCTTCCCAATCATCTTTATCCCAAGAGTAATCCCTTTGGTAAATTGGAACTTGATATGATTTACCATTCCCGATTATAGTATTTAGAGTTATGAATTGAGACATTGTGTTTGTTATTTTTTACTTTGTAAAATTAATTCCAAGATGCTGTTGTCAAATAAATGTCAAGCAAGATTATTTTTTTAGTCATTTTATGTAAAACTTTTCTGTACTATAAATATTCCCACCTTTTTTCTATTTCTCTGCAATATACCCATTCACCAGTATTAGTTTAATACGATATTGTTAGAAAAGCTTCATAGCTAGCTAAGCGATGCAGGGTGCGACGCTTCTATTGATGAGTAGCGATACTGGGCTGGCTACATAGATAAAAAAATCATCCGCCACATGGGGCGCGTTGGTTTCTTATTTAGTGATAACTGTTTTGTAGGCAATACCAATAATAGCTGCAATAAGAATGATATAAGGTTCTTTTATTTTTTTACTGTATAGCATTATTGCCGCTGAAGCTATTGCAATAATTGCTGTTGTTGCATCGGAAATACTTTTTTGTGCGATCACTATTACCGAGCCAACCAACGCACCAACCACGGTAGCAGTAATACCATCTACAAAAGCTTTTATAGATTGGTTTTTGGCAATTTTTTTAAAATAGGGGGCAGGCAAAATGGTAAATAAATAGCAAGGTAAAAACGTAGCCAATGCTGCCACTGCTGCACCTGCAAAGCCATCTATTAAATAGCCAATAAAGCCCACCGTAATTACAACAGGGCCGGGCGTAATCATTGCCACAGCAACGGCATCTAAAAATTCATGTTCGGTTAGCCACTTGTTTTCGGTAACAACACCGCTATGTAAAAATGGTACAATAGCCAAGCCGCTACCAAATACAAATGCACCTGCTTTGGTAAAGAAAATAGCAATTTTACCCAATGTAGAATCCTCTAAACTTGCTATTCCAAAACCGAATAGTAGTACACTGTTTAATGTTGTGCGCTTGAATAGATTTTTTGGCGGCGCTTTTACTAGCATATACACCATACCAAGTGTAATAAACAGCAATAAAATTTCTTTTTGGGTTACGGCAGTAACTACAACACCTATTATAAAAAATAACCACAATAGCCAGTTAGTTTGTAGCGAGGTTTTGGTAAACTTGCCTATAGATTTTGTAGTAAGTTTATAAGCACTAACTGCAATAATGCCTATTACGGCAGCACCTACACCGTAAAAAATAGCTTGCATCCACGATAAGCCACCAAATATTTTGTAAGCCATACCTAGCAATACCACCATTATAAATGATGGTAGCACAAATGCCAAACCTACCAATGTAGCACCAAGCACTCGGTAGTGTACAAAGCCTATATAAATGGCTAGTTGCGCTGCTAATGGTCCTGGTGCTAGTTGTGCTAATGCTAACCCTTCTTTGTAGTCATCTTCTGCAAGCCACTGTTTTTTTTCTACTAAATCTGTATGCATATAACTTACCAATGCTACAGGGCCGCCAAAGCCAATACTGCCTAATTTTAGAAAATATAGAATTAGCGCTTTTAAAGAATAGTTTGGGTTAGTTATTTGCATCATAAAGCGTTTTATTAAAAGGAAATACCAAGTTGAAGTGCTAGTGCTAAAGATGCGGGTCTATCGTTACCAACACGAAATAGTATTGGCGTAGACACAAAGAAATTATTGGT
Organism: Chitinophagales bacterium; assembly: GCA_013297585.1. Taxonomy (GTDB): domain Bacteria; phylum Bacteroidota; class Bacteroidia; order Chitinophagales; family Chitinophagaceae; genus Parasediminibacterium. The sequence goes on along the minus strand of JAAFHG010000253.1, from coordinate 2,511 downwards.
TTTTGTTTTGGCTACTACTTTATTAAAAACTAGGCTAGCACCATATCTGCCAGCAGTTTCAAAAGCTGCTCGAGTAATAATATTAAAGCCATGTGGTCTACGAATGATATAACCAGGATGAAACAGTACATTGCTTGTGCGGCTAAGGCCATTGGTTGAACGGATAAGTGGTACAATTTCTAAGCTAAAACCTGCGGTATTGCTGGTTAATACATTGATACCAAACGGAAAACCTACAGTATACGCACCATTTGAAAAGTTGTACACGGTTTCATCTTTATCTACCGTAACTAAAGGATGCACCACACTAAAGTAGCCCACAGTTTTAGGGTAGGTGGCTATGGTTGTAGTGGTGGTTTGCTGCGCAAAAGCATAAGTTGTAAGTAATATGCTGATTATTGTGAGGCATTTTTTCATAAATAGTTAGTTATGATAGTTTGTGATACTAGTAATGGTCAATTGATTGTTCAATACAATACCCTTATTGGCACGATGCCAATAAGGGTATTTGTAAAACGGTTTATAAAGTTATTATTGAAAATTAAATTTCAGTGTAACACCGTATGTTCTTGGGTCGCCAAGTACACCCACGTACACACCTGAGTTACCTGCGGCGGCTTGTAATTGCTCAAAATATTTGGTTGCAGTTACATTTCTTCCCCATAAAAAGATGGTAAAATTGTCAGATTTAAAGCCGATGCGCTCATTTATTAAGCCATAACCATCAATATTTAACACGGCTGATGGTGTAGGATTAGAGGAATAATCTGAGCGGTAAGAGGCATCACCTGCTACAAAAAATTTACCAGTTCTATTAAAGAATTTGCCTTTTGTAAAGGTCCATTCAAAACCACCAGAGAAATTTATTTTAGAAACACCTGGCAATCTACCACCAGATGCATCTACAAACGCTACTTGCTGGCCATTAACGGTTTTACCTGTTTCTTCAAGCGGTAATGGCGCATTTACAAACGATACATATTTGGCATCGGTATATGCCAATGCAGCATTTACACTAAAGTTTTTACTGTATTGGTAGGTGACATCTATTTCAATACCTTTTACATTTACTTTTTCTGCATTGGCAAGGTAACCTCTGTTTAAGCCAATTTGTGGTACTTGTACAGTGGTTTGGTAATCTGTAATATCGGTATTAAAGGCGGTAATATTTAAGATAGCACCTTTAAATGGTCTTGTTTTAATGCCTATTTCAAAATGTTGCACATATTCTGGTTTTACTTCGGCAAGCGATAAATCGGCAGAATCTGTAGTACCTTTTGTAGGTAAGCCACCTAAATTTAAGCCCACCGTTTTGTAGTTGTTAGAATAAGTGGCATAGGCATTAAAATTATCACTTGCCTTGTACGCTAAAGTAACGTTTGCTGATAGATTAGTATTAGTAGTACTTGTACTAAAAGCTTGGTCTGAGTAAACTGCTTTTTTTAAAGCCAACAAAGCTGGGTCGGTAGTTTGTAGGCCACCATAAGTAGTTCTTGAATAATTCAAATCTTTTTTATCGTAATTATATCTTAAGCCTGGTAATAGGTGTAAGCCTTTAGCTATTTCCCAATCTACCTGACTAAAAATGGCAGCAGAAACAGATTTCAAGTCAAAATTTGTTTTAATACCATAATTATCTAAAAGACCCGGTGTGCTGTATCTAGCTTGTGCACCTGTAGACGCTGTTTGTACAAAACGCCATTGTGCAGAGCCTACTTCCTCAAGTTGAGAAGTAGGTGTAAATAAATCTTGATTTAAATAAAAGACACCAATTACACCACTTGCTTTTTTGCTAATATTACCTGCGTATCTTAGTTCTTGTGAGTATTGGTTGTGTCTAGATGAGGCTTGCGATTTAGATAAAGCTGGTATGCCAGTAAAGTCGCGGTCGTTTACAGGATCCCAATCCCAAAAACGCCAAGCGGTTGTAGATGTTAAAGTACCATTGCCTAATTTATAATCCACGTTAACATGCGCACCACTAATTACTTGGTTGTGTTTCCATGGCGCATCAGTTTCTATTCTTCTTGAGAATGGATTAATAGTTGGTCGTGCATAGCCTAAATCTTTAATGATTGAATCATACTGTCTGTAGGCCGAACGTTGCGTTTTAGTAATACCTGTTACTGATAATGAATATCCATCAGGGGTTTGTACACTATAGTCACCAGATATTAATATCTCTAGTTTATCAGTAGGTAGCCATAAAACTTGCCCTTTTAAACCAAAATTATTAAGGCCATTGTAGTATTGTTGTTGCTTTTCATGAAATACAGTACCCTGCCTTTGTGTGCCAGAAAAAGACACTCTCGCTGCAATATTTTTAGTTAAACCACCAGACACAGATGCTTTTGCTTGAATAAAATTATAATTACCATAGCTTAACTCAGCCTTACCTGTTGGGGTAAATGTTGGCTTTTTGGTAAATATGTTAAATGCACCTGCTGTTGTGTTTTTACCAAACAAAGTACCTTGTGGGCCTCTTAATACTTCTATACGGTCTACATCTAT
>JAAFHG010000156.1 GCA_013297585.1 Chitinophagales bacterium | reverse complement strand
TAAATTTATTTTCTACAATATAGTAATCCAAAGCATTAGTAAATTCTTGCCTGTAATTATATTCTCTTATAGCACTTGGAAGAAACTCTTCTTCTCGCTGATTAATATACTTAGTTTTCCCGCCAAGTTTTTTATTTAAAACATCAATAACTATATCTAAAATCGCAGACCTTAGTAATTGAGCTTTTTCCGAGCCAGTCAGAAGCATTCCTACATTTAAAAATGCTTTGTACGTAAATACAGATAATTGTGGAGTTTTCAACAAAGAATCTAACTCATTTTCAAAGTGTCCGACGATGTTCCCGACATGCATGTCGGGAACATCGCATTTTTCATTCGCAAATCGCACAAAATCAGTAAGCTTATCTTTAAAGTCTTTTAATCTCAAGCCACTATAAATTTCGTACCCACTTTCGCTAAATTCTTCCTTATTGTTTTCTACAATTCTTTCAATTGTTCTGATATCAACTGCGAAATAGTCTGCAATTTGTTGTTTAGTAAATCGATATTTTCCTTCGTGCTTAAAACCGAAAAAACCGATTTGTTCATAAACTTCCTGTATTGCGAGATTATTATTTAATATATTTTTCCTATCTAAACTAGAATTAGTTAAATCTTTGGTCATATAATTCAATGTATTTTATAAGCAATAGATTTTTACGCTATTTCTAAAATATTTCTTTTGGAATAATTCTGTACCATTCATTTTACGAAACGCAAGAGACAGCAAGGCAATTCATATTGTATTTAATTTGCAAATAATTGAGCGGAATCTCTTTCATTTCTAGTACACTCATAACACAACATTTGCTCCAAATTTAATAAATTTTATTGGCAGAGAGATAATTGCGTACATAATCGTCTACACCAGCTTCTAAAGTATAAAATGAATCTGTGTAACCAGCCTCGTGTAGCTTTTGCATATTGGCTTCGGTAAAATATTGGTATTTATCTCGAATATCGAGTGGCATATCTACAAATTCAATATTCGGTTCTAAATCAAGTCCTCTAAAAGTAGCAGAAGCTAATGCATAAAAACTACGAGCCGTGCCAGTACCTAGATTGTAGAGACCATAAGGCAATCGTGAGTCGTAAGTCGTAAGTCGTAAGTTCTGCTCTTGCGATTCCCGATTATCGATTATCGAATCTTTCCTTACCCATTGACTATTGACTATTGACTTTTCCATCATCCACAACATTACTTTCACCAAATCCTTTACGTACACAAAATCACGCAGTTGCTCACCATCTTTAAAGTTAGGATTGTGACTTCTGAATAATTTCACCAAACCATTGGCTTTTATTTGATTGAAAGAATGCCAAATGACACTAGCCATTCTGCCTTTGTGATATTCGTTTGGTCCATAAATATTGAAGAACTTTAAGCCTGCCCAAAATGGCGGCGTTTCTGTTTGTTGAATGGCCCATTTATCAAATTCATTTTTACTTATACCATAAGGATTTAATGGCTGTAGTTGAAAAGGTAATTCATGACTATCATCGTAGCCAAACTCACCACCACCATAGGTTGCAGCCGATGATGCATAAATTAAAGGCACTTGATTCTCTGTACAATAATGCCAAATATTTTGAGAATATTCTACGTTTAATTCTTGGTGAACGGCATAATTAAATTCTGTGGTATCAGTTCTTGCACCCAAGTGAATAATACAATCAATCTTAGGTTGATTAACAGTTAACCATTCAAAAAAACTTTGTCTTTCAATCGCTTCTGCAAACTGTTTCTTTTCCCAATTTCTGCGTTTCGTTTCTACCCCAAAATCATCTACAATAATAAGGTTATGATAACCATGTTCATTTAAATATTGCACCATACAAGAGCCAATAAAACCAGCTGCTCCTGTAACTACAATGATCCCCCCATTGCCCCCAACCCCTAAAGGGGAGTTTTTATAAGCCTGATTTATTGCACTGTCTCTTTCCATTTTTTAGTAAGTATATTGTGGTAATTCCCCTTTAGGGGCTAGGGGCGTATTACATTATAACATTTTCTCAATAGCGGTATCGTACTTTTCTTTCCACTCGTTGATACTGCCCCAGTTATTCTCATTTACTTCAATCATACCATCTGTTACTATACCTAATTCTGTCACAGCAATATTACTTGCTTCTGCTAAAACTTTTATAGTGGCAACCTGAGCAGGATTTGCACTTACAACAATTCTACCTTGTGCTTCACCAAGCCAATAAGCATCTGTTCTAATATCATTTTCGGTAGCATTAACATCAAAACCAAAACCTTTGGTAAAACCACTTTCTAGCAAGGTTACAATTAATCCGCCTTCACTAATATCATGTGCAGATTGGATGAGTTTTTTAGCGATAATGTCTTTAATAAATTGCTGAGTGTTAAACTCTTCGTCAATATCAAAATATGGTGTAGGTGAATATTCTACAGCTTTTAGTTTGTGTAAATACTCGCTACAGCCAATATCATTTTTTTGATTACCTACCAGTAAAATCACATCGCCTTCTTGCTTATAGTACATGGTCATTTTAGTAGCAATATCTTCAAGCACACCCACCATCCCAATAGTTGGTGTAGGGTAAATTGGCCCATCAGGATTTTGATTATAAAAGCTAACATTGCCACCAGTAACAGGCGTATTAAACTTTCTGCAAGCAATGCCCATACCTGTTACAGCTTTTACAAACTGATAGTATAATTCAGGATCGTAAGGATTACCAAAGTTTAAGCAATTGGTTACACCTAAAGGTTCTCCACCACTACAAACAATATTTCTTGCAGCTTCAGCAACGGCAATCATAGCACCCACTTCAGGATTTGCAAATACATATTTACTGTTGCAATCAACCGTCATTGCTAATGCTTTACCTGTTCCTTTTGCCAAAACAATCGAAGCATCGCTTGGGTCGTTGGTACTCATGTTAGCTGCACCTACCATGCTATCGTATTGTGTGTACACCCAACGTTTGCTAGCGATATTTGGTATTTGGATTAATGCTTCAACAGTTGACTTCAATTCAGTATTATCTTTAATATCGACAATATTATCAAGCTTAAATTCAGCAATTTTTGCAAAATATTTAGGCTCAGTATAGTCTCTTGTGTATTGCGGTGCACCACCACCCAATACCAATTCTTCTGCTGGTAGCACTGCTTCTAATTCACCGTGCATATAAAATTTCAATAAACCATCATCGGTTACTTCACCTATATTGCTTGCCGATAAATCCCATTTTTCAAAAATATCCAACACCTCTTTTTCTCTACCTTTTTCTACAACAATCAACATACGTTCTTGGCTTTCACTTAATAGTAATTCCCAAGCTTTCATGTCTTTCTGGCGAGTTGGCACTTTGTCCAAATCGATACGCATACCTACACCACCTTTGGCACTCATTTCTGCAGTACTGCAAATGATGCCTGCTGCACCCATATCCTGCATACCTACAATAGCATCCGTTTCAATCAATTCTAAACAAGCTTCTAATAATTTTTTCTCTTGAAAAGGATCACCAACTTGTACGGCTGGTAATTCTTGCACAGAATCGGCACTTATATCGGCACTAGCAAAACTTGCACCACCAATACCATCTTTACCTGTAGCACTACCTACAAAAAATACTGGATTACCTGTGCCTGCAGCAGTTGCGCTAATCATTTTATCGGCTTGCATAATACCAACGCTCATGGCATTTACCAATGGATTGGTATGGTAACAATCTTCAAAATATACTTCACCTCCTACAGTAGGCACACCAAAGCAGTTGCCATAATGGCCAATACCATGTACCACGCCACGCAATAAATGTTGTGTTTTTTTATCTTTTAAATTACCAAAACGAAGGCTATTAAGCGATGCAATTGGTCTTGCACCCATAGTAAAAATATCTCTCTGAATACCACCAACACCAGTTGCTGCCCCTTGAAACGGCTCTAAAGCACTTGGGTGATTGTGGCTTTCTATTTTGAATACCACACCAAAACCATTACCCATATCCATTAAACCTGCATTTTCCTCGCCAGCAGCTACCAATAATTTACCACCTTCTCGTGGTAATGTTTTTAGCCACTTAATAGAGTTTTTATAACTGCAGTGTTCGCTCCACATGGCACTAAAACTGCACAACTCAGTAAAGTTGGGTGTTCTACCAAGTTTTACTTTTATTAACTCAAATTCTTCAGCGGTAAGACGTAATTGCTCGGCGGTTTTAACGGTAATTTCCATTTTTTTTAGTTCATGGTTCATGGCCTGTAGTTCATGGTAGTTACTATTAACCACGAACTATTGCCTAATTGCCGCAAATGTAAGAAACCATGCGTAGGCGGCAAGGCTAAGTTTAAACACAAAAAAGCCACACTTTAAAAGTATGGCTTATAAAAATTTGAAAACTAATATAGTTACAGCTTTACAACCTTACCGCTACCTGCTACACTTTTAGAAATATTGGTAACCGTGCCAGTATAATACACATCACCACTACCTACAATAGATACTTTTAAACTACTGCTGGCATTAACTTTTGCACTGCCACTACCTGCTATAGATACTTTCACTTCGTCTGCAACTAGTTCTTTACAAATAGCATCACCGCTGCCTGCAATACTTACACCTAAAGTCTCTGTTTTACCTTTTAAATTCACATTGCCACTACCTGCTATAGAAATGGTTGCTTTATCAATGTTTTTAAAATCTAAATTAATATTCCCACTACCTGCCACTGAAAAGTTGGTTTTATCGTCGTTAGTAAAATTGCCTACACCTGTAATATTACCACTACCTGCAAGCGATATACTAGTAATTTTTGTAAGCGATACGTAGATTTTTATTTTATTTTTTGACTTTAGATTGACGTAATTCTCGGTCTTAATGTTCAACTTATCGCCTTTAACTTCTGTAATAATGTGCGACAACAAATTTTCATCGGCTTCAACTATTACATTTTTATCGGTACCATAACTAATAATCACATCCCAAGACCCACCTGAGGCAATTGACGTAAAACTACCAAGTGTTCTTGCATCTTTTGTAATGTTACCATTGCCTTCAATTTTGCTCCACGGCTGGGCAAATGTGGTAAAACTGATAATAGATAGTAATGTGGTGAAAAGTGTTTTCATGATTTGTTGCGTTTTTATGATGAATGACTATTGAACGCTGCTAATAGCAATTAGTTACAGGCAAAAGAAAAAGTATTAAAAATTTGTTTGAGAAGGAAGCTTATACTACTGCTTATAATAAAGCTGAATAAAGAGAAAAGCGATGCAGTGAGTGACACAACAACAGCCTAATAGTAGTACAACAGTTGGCAAACAAAAAAGCCACTCGCTTGCAAACGAATGGCTTTAAAACTGGAATATTTTAGAAAATGGATTATTCGCTACCAGGTTTTACCAAACCCAATTTAGCTTCTAGGCTAAGTGTAGCATGTGGTACGGCTCTTAAACGGGCTTTATCAATCAGTTTGCCAGTTACACGGCAAACACCATAGGTTTTGTTTTCTATACGCATGATGGCTTTTTCTAGATGGTCAATATAGCTAATTTGACGACCTGCCATCTGGCTCAATTGTTCTCTTTCCATGCTCATGCTACCGTCTTCCATGGTCATATAACGAGCTTCATCGTTACCGCCACCTTCATCTTTACGGGTAATTAAACCTTGCAGATACGCTAACTCTTTTTTAGCTGTATCCATTTTTTTATTAATTAAGTCGCGAAATTCGTTTAAGTCTGTATCGCTATATTTAACTAATGGGCCATTTGATGCCACTGGCGTATTTGTTCTTTTTTCCATGGGTGTGTAAACAGGATTGTATGGAACGCTTGATTTTGTAATTATTTTACCAACTTTAACCTCTTTTATAGGTTCTAGTGCTTTTTTAACGGGCTTACGTGGTGTAGCTGGTACTTCTGGTGCTTTTGATTTTGCCATTTTTTTTACTGGCGCAGCTGTTGGTTTTACTTCTACCTTAGCTACTTTTTTAGTTGTTATAACTACTTTTTTTGCTGGTGCTTCTACCTTTTTAGTGGCAGGTTTAGTAACAGCTTTAATGGCTACAACTTGCTTTACAGTTGTAGTTTTTTTTACAGCCGTTATCTTTTTTGCGGGTGTTTTTAGCTCTATTGTTTTGGTAATCACCTTTTTTGTCGGTGATGTTTGCTTTTTAATAATGGCTTTTGCAACCACTTTATTTACAGCTACTTTTTTTGCAACAACTTTAGGGGCTGGCTTTGCTAATTTTTTTACTGCAACTACTGCCTGTTTCGCTGGCGTTTTAGCTGCCGACTTTGTGGGTGCAGCTTTTTTTGCAGGCGCTTTAACAACTACTTTCGCAGTTGGTTTAGTGGTAGTTTTTGCTGCTGGTTTCAATACCTTTGCAGCTTTTTTAGGAGCAGGTTTTTTAATAGCCATAGCTTTTATCCTTTTTTTATGATGCGTACTTTTAGCATTTGGTCATTCACTTCAATGTCAGTGCCTTCCTGCATATCGGCTACCCAAGTGATGCTTTCTGCCAAAATTTCACGGCAAATATAATCGTTATAGTTTATAATACTTGAATTGAATGCAGCATTGTCAAGCAGTTCAACGAATATACGGTCTGTAAGTTCAAAACCACTTTCTTTTCTGATATTTTGTACACGGTTTACTAACTCCCTCGCATTTCCTTCGTTTTGCAGGTCTGCGGTAATAGTAATGTCTAGTGCAACCGTTAAACTACCTTTACTTGCAACGCTCCATCCTGGTATATCTTCTGCTGTAATTTCTACGTCAACTGCAAGAATTTCATACTTTATATTTGAAATATCTAATTCAATTGAGCCATTTTGCTCTAGTTCGGCAATCTGATGCTGGCTGAAACCTGTAATAGCAGCAGCAGCAGCTTTCATATTTGCACCTAATTTAGCGCCTAAAGTTTTAAAGTTGGCTTTTATTTTTTTCTTAATAATACCCTCTGTCTCCGTAATATAAGCTAACTCTTTAACATTTACTTCAGCCTTAATTAAATCCTCAATTTTTTCTAATTGGAGCTTCATTGCAGGATTTAAAACAGGAATTAACACTTTTTGTAGCGGCTGACGCACTTTAATGTTCACTTTTTTGCGCAACGATAACACCAATGAACATACATCTTGTGCTAATTGCATACGCTCTTCTAAGGCTGCATCTACTGCATCTGCATTGTAAGTTGGGTACAAAGCATGGTGCACACTTTGCACACTAAACCTACCAGAAACTGCATTTAAGTTGTTAAAAACCGCATCACTAAAGAATGGCGAAATTGGTGCCATCAATCTTGTCAACGTTTCTAAACACTCATATAAAGTTTGGTAAGCAGCTATTTTATCGGCTTCATAATCGCCTTTCCAGAAACGGCGGCGGCACAAACGCACATACCAGTTACTTAAATGTTCATCTACAAATTGTTCTATTAAACGACCAGCCTGTGTAGGCTCGTAGTCGTTCATGGCATCTGTTACTTTTTTGATTAATGTATTTAAAGACGATAAAATCCAACGGTCAATTTCTGGACGCTCTGACAAAGGGATGTAAGCTTCTTTAAATGCAAAGCCATCCACATTGGCATACAATACAAAAAACTGATAGGTATTGTATAATGTACCAAAAAACTTACGTTGTACTTCTTGAATACCGTTGATATCGAACTTTAAATTATCCCAAGGGCTGGCATTGGTTATTAAATACCAACGTGTTGCATCCGCACCATACTTATCAATGGTCTCGAATGGATTTACCACGTTACCCAAACGCTTACTCATTTTGTTGCCATTTTTATCTAGCACCAAACCGTTTGAAACGACTGTTTTATAAGCTCTACCATCTACTTTATCCGTTGGCAAACCAGCTTTTTCTAGCTCTTCTATCACACTTTCTTTAATTAAACTACCTAT
>JAAFHG010000371.1 GCA_013297585.1 Chitinophagales bacterium | reverse complement strand
AACCGAAGATTTTACATTAACAGAACTGATTGATCACACACGCCTATTTAAGTCCTTTGTGGCTGATTTTTCTACACCACAAATTATTGATTACATTCAACTATCGCACGCAAAACATAAATACGTTAAGCAGTTTAGTAGTGGTATGAAACAACGGTTAAAGCTTGGCCTTGCTATTTTAGCAAATACGCCATTGTTGTTGTTGGATGAGCCAACTTCTAACTTAGATAAAGAAGCCATTACATGGTATAAACAACTTATACAAACAAATATGGCAAATCGCACCGTTGTGGTTTGCTCCAACGCCATAGAAGAAGAGTACTTTTTTTGCGATACGGCGTTAAATGTTACAGATTATAAGCTAGCGAAATTGTAACAAAGTTATTTGTATTACTTTATTACCCCTAACTCTTTACCTACTTTTGCAAAAGCAGCAATGGCTTTATCTAAATGTTCTTGCGTATGCGCTGCACTTAATTGAACGCGTATGCGTGCTTTATCCTTAGGAACTACTGGAAAGAAAAAGCCAATCACATAAATGCCTTCATCTAGCAATTTATTAGCAAAGGTTTGTGCCAGTTTTGCATCGTATAACATTACGGGTACAATGGCACTATCTCCATCTTTAATCTCCAAGCCAGCAGCTTTAATTCCTTTTTTAAAATAATTTACATTCCGCTCTAACTTGTCTCTTAGCTCGGTAGTTGAGCTTAAAATATCAAATACGGCATTGCTGGCACCCACAATACTTGGCGCTAAGGAGTTACTAAATAAATAGGGGCGCGACCGCTGGCGAAGCAACTCAATAATTTCTTTTCTACCCGAGGTAAAACCACCCATTGCCCCACCCAATGCTTTTCCTAAAGTACCAGTAATAATATCTACCCGGCCAATTACATTCTTTGCTTCAATAGTTCCTCGGCCAGTTTTGCCAATAAAGCCACTGGCGTGGCATTCGTCTACCATTACCAGCGCATTATATTTATCGGCTAAATCACAAATTTTATCTAAAGGTGCTACAAACCCATCCATGCTAAACACGCCATCGGTAACAATTATACGATTGCGTTGGGTTTGTGCCTTTATTAACTGCTCTTCCAAGTCGGCCATATCACAATTTTTGTATCGGTAACGTTGCGCTTTACACAAACGCACGCCATCAATAATACTTGCGTGGTTTAACTCATCGCTTATAATGGCATCTTGTTCATCAAACAAAGGCTCAAACACCCCGCCATTGGCATCAAAAGCTGCCGCATACAAAATGGTGTCTTCCGTTCCTAAAAAAGTCGCTATTTTTTGTTCTAACTCTTTATGAATATCCTGTGTGCCGCAAATAAAACGCACACTGCTCATACCAAAACCATGTGTATCTAAGGCTTTTTTTGCCCCTTCAATTACCTTTGGATGAGACGAAAGGCCTAAATAATTATTAGCACAAAAAATAATAACATCTTTCCCATTAACTCTTACCACGGCATCCATAGGCGAAGTAATAACACGTTCGCGTTTAAATAAACCGTTTTGCTCTATTTCGGTTAATGTGTTTTGTAATTGTTGTTTTAGTTGTCCGTACATGCTGCTTAATTTAATAATCAGGCAAATTTAGGATTTATCAATAGAAAACGAAATGATTTACTCACCTTAGGTTAGAACCAAAAGATTATACCTAATAATACTTAATAAATGAGTGAATATCACTTGCTATCTATTAAAGTGAGATTGTTATGCATCTAAAGTTACCTAGCTTTGTAAACAGTTAATCATCATTAATTTTAAACAGCCATGAAAAAAAATCTTTATACACTATTGATTATATTCGGTTTTCAAGGTTTAATTGCCGGCAATCTTAATGCATTTGTATCACCAAAAGATGTATTTGGTACACGAAACTTTATTGAAAATAAGGGGCAATATGACAAAGCGTTAAATGGCAATTATACCATACATGCAGTGTTAGACAATGGTTCGGAAAAAATTTATTTTACCAATAAAGGTTTGGTGTATGAACTCGTTAAAAAATTTCCTTTAACTGAAGAGCAACGAGAAGACATGGAAAAAGGAAAACACCCAAACATTAAAGCCCCAAAAGTTTATTACGTAAAAATGAATTGGTTGAATGCTAACTCCAATATAGCCATTGAAAAAAGCGAACAGCAAAGCCATTACTTTACTTATGGCGAAGCCAAATACAACTCTTATGCGTATAAAAAACTCACCTACAAAAATGTGTACTCAAACATTGATATAGAATATACCATACCTGAAAGCAAAGAATATGGTATTAAATATAATGTAATTGTTCGCCCCGGAGCTAATGTGGCCGATATTAAAATAGCTTATACCGGCGATGTAGAAAAAATAAAGCAGAGCAAGGAAGGTAACATCTTAATTAAAACGCCTTTAGATGATATTACGGAATACGCCCTCGCTACTTTTTATGAAAACAAACAAGGAGTTGAATCTTTATTTAGTTTAAATGAAGGTGTTATTGGCTTTAGTTTACCCAAAGGTTATGACCAAAATAAAACAGTGATTATTGATCCGTTTGTAAGTTCTGTGACCACTTTAAGTAGTAATAATTTGGCTTTTGATGTGGATTACGATTATAGTGGAAACGTTTATGTTTACGGCGGGCAAGGAACTTATAAAATTGCTAAATATAATTCAATAGGGATTTTACAATGGACTTTTTCAGGAGCCATAGTTTCTCCTGCTTGGTTAAGTTCACCGATTGCTGACTACGCTGGTAATTTTGGAGTAAATAAATCCAATGGCAAAACCTATACAGGACAGGGGTATAATACCGGTACTCAAATTATACGCTTAGATCAAGCCGGAAATTATGATAATTTTATAACCGTTCAAGATCCCAGTTTTGAAGAAGTGTGGGATATGGGATTTCGCTGTACGACTGATGAAGTATTCATATTAGGAGGCGGAACTACTTCCAATCTTTCTGCGGCAACCATTAACCCAACTACCGCTGCTGTCAGCCTTACTAGTTTCCAACCTTCCAATTTTAATGTTGGTCAGGATGTAGCTTCAAATGCTATTGACGACGCAGGTAATATTTTTGTGATTTATGGTTCAAGCGATCCTACTTTGTATAACAGTATTTGCGCGGTAAATTCAACCTTTAATGGTAATATTTGGACTCAGCCTAGTAATTTTATTTCTTTTAATGAGATAACTAATAAAACAGGCTATCTAGGTTATACAGGTCTTGGTTCCAACGGCTTCAACTGTTTAGCTGTAAACAATAATTATTTATTTTATTACGATGGCTCAAATTTGTCTGCATATAGTAAGTTAACAGGAATACTAACAGCTTCCACTACTGTTCCAGCATTAATACTGATGCAGCAAGGCGGCATAGCAGTAGATGATTGTAACAATTTGTACCTCGGTGGCAATGGTTCTATACTCAGTTATAATTTTAATGGCAGTAGCTTTAATGCTTTAAATTCAACTCCAATTAACGCAAGTAGCTTAAACCAATATGTGTACGATATTAAATTTGATAGATCTAATAATCTCCTCTATGTATCAGGCAATGGTTTTGTAGGAACTTATTTGGCTGCTAATAGTAGTACTTGCCCTTTGTCACCATCCGCTTGTTATGCTGCCGGTCAAAATTATGTTATTTGTTCTGGCACCAGCAAAACACTAACTACATTTAACTATGCGGCTTTATCAAGTCCTATTTATTCCTTAAACCCTGGAGGTCAGACTAATACTTCAGGAAATTTTGTGGTGAGTCCAAACGTTACAACTACTTATACTGGCTATATTGTTGGAACAAACAGTTTAAGTGTTAGTCAAACCATTGCAACAGTTTATACAATTACGGTTATTCCTTCACCTAATACAACTATAACGGCTGTGTCAAATCCTATTTGCTTTTTAAATCCTGTATCATTAACAGCGAGTGGTGCCAATAGCTATAGCTGGAGCATTAATGCTA